>CAYREN010000426.1:0-4444 GCA_964423255.1 uncultured Roseivirgaceae bacterium
AAATCTGAAAAACATGAAAATTAGAAATTAAGCCTGTTATGCAACGGTCTTACTTGTTCTCGGAAGCCTAATTCGATGTTCAAGTTATAATGAGGATAAGCAACTAAATACAATTTCTAATCACCTCCCAATTGAAATTATCGATTTGAGCCCTTTAATTACCGAAGATTTACCTATACGGTTTTGGGGTCATAAAACATTATTGGCAAACGGATTTGTCGACAGCACAGAATTCGAAATTATTGTAAAACAAAAGCCATTGTATGTCTCAAATTCTTATTGGACTTTGATGAATCACGCTGGACCTCATGTCGATGCTCCCAACCATGTAATAAAAGGGTCAAATGGAGTTGACCAATATGAGCTATTATCATTATTTGGACCAATCAAATTGCTCGATTTTAGGAATCGATCAGCAAATGAAGCCGTTGAACTTTCAGATATTACTTCCTTGGATTTTCAAGTTGGTGACATTGTAATCTTACTTTCTGGATATGTACATCCTACCGAGAGTGACGAAGAAACACCAGTTTATTCATATCTATCAGACAAAGCAGCTGAATATTTGGCAAGCATACCAATAAAGTGTTTTATAACAGATGGTTTAAGTGTTGATAGCTTTGTTGAGGTAGGGAAACGATTATCTAATGGGGCTATGGGATTGAAAGAAGTCGGACCAGTTCATTATTATTTCCTTAGCAATAATATCCCAGTAATTGAACAAATTGTAAATGCTGAAACACTCCTTTTTAAGAAGAATACATATTTTGTAGGATTTCCTCTCAAGGTTAAAGATGGCGATGGTTCTCCTTTACGAGCAGCTGCATTTGTCTATGAATAAACAGTATACCACCAGTTATACGATAATGCTCCCTATCGGTCGCACTATGCATAGCTACACGATATATTACGGACCGTAATCCAATAATTACATATCATATCGTATCAAATCAATCAGATGTTTTTCGTATAAATGCGAATCATTTCGTATCATTGTAAAATGGAAAGTGTATATAACTTTAAAGTAGATATTGATTAGGAATTGATTTCGGCAATTAGTCAATTAGATAGATTTGATGCTTCTTGGAGTACGATTGAAAAACGAGAAGGTCAGAGTTTAAAGCAATTAAAGTCAATTGCTACAATACGTAGTGTCGGTGCATCTACAAGAATTGAAGGTTGTACAATGTCAGATGAGGAAGTAGAATTTTTACTCCAAGAAATAGACATAACAAAAATTGAGGATAGAGATTCTCAAGAAGTGGTTGGATATTTTGAAACATTGGATTTGATTTCTGAATCTCATGAAAAAATTGAAATTAATGAAAATAGTTTAAAAAATTTACATAATGTATTACTCAAATTTAGTAAAAAGACATGAATCTCCCATGAAGAGTTCACTCCAACTGAATCACTCAATTTTCTCTTCCTTTTTGATATCATTCTGTTTCAAATCCCAATTCAACCAAAAATTTATACTTATAAATCCATCAATAATTCATGAGTTTTACATAATTTAAACCCTTTATTTCGGTTTATTGAAATGAGAATTTATGCCGCCCATCGATAAGAAAAGAATCTGAATCATATACCGAATGGATTGGTATAATTGAAAAAGCGCAATTATTTTGCTTTTTTTAAGTGATTTTGTTCTTTCGAAAAACGTTTAATAAAACACAACATTGACTTATTCTTAGCTATATGGATAATAACAACTCTATTCCAAAAGCCGGATTTAAAGGCCTAAAAGAAAATTGGCGGAGTGATCTTTCGGCTGCTATAAGTGTCTCATTAGTGGCATTGCCATTGGCATTAGGTATAGCTGTTGCTTCAGAAGTATCACCCATGGCTGGAGTTCTTTCGGCGATTATTGGTGGAGTCGTAACAACATTCTATCGTGGGGGACATTTGGCAATAAATGGCCCTGCAGCAGGATTGATTGCTGTTATCTTGGGAGGTCTTGTCGCACTAGAAGGGAATATCAATTATGTATTAGCCGCTATTGTGATATCAGGGGCCATTCAAGCCATATTGGGTTTTTTTAAAATGGGACGCTTTGCCAAGTTATTACCTTCTTCAGTTCTTCATGGCATTTTGGCAGCAATTGGGGTAATTATCTTTGCAAAGCAAGCACATTATGCTCTGGGAACCTCTTCCAATGCCGATACCACCATCGGAACTCTATTGGATATTATTTATAAATTACCAGAAGCAAATCCCTTTGTGTTTTTAGTAGCATTAATTGGCGTTTTGACACTTGTTTACTATAAAAGGTTTAAACATAAATTCATTCAACTAATTCCTGCTCCAATGTGGGTTTTGTTGTTGGCTTTGCCGTTAGTCTTTGGCTTTGATTTTTTCAACGAACATACCATTTCCCTATTCGGAATTACTTATAGCGTTGGACCTAATTTGCTCATTGATATTCCAGATAACCCTCTAGATAGCATTTTGCATCCCGACTTTGGCATGATAGACACCATGGCTTTTTGGCTCACCGTATTGTCCATTACAACAATTGCTTCAGCGGAAACATTGGCCAGTGCTCGAGCTGTCGACATGCTAGATCCCTATAGGCGCATCACAAATCTGAATAAAGACTTGGTGGGTGTAGGACTAAGCACCATGGTTTCCGGAGCTTTAGGAGGACTTCCAATTATTACAGTAATTGTTAGAAGTACGGTAAACGTAAATAGCAATGCCAAAACCAAGTGGTCCAATCTATACCATGGAATATTTCTTATTCTATTTGTCCTTATTTTGGTTCCAGTTCTAAGCAGTGTCCCATTGGCCGCCTTGGCAGCAATACTGGTGCATACAGGCTTTAAACTGGCATCACCGAGTGTATTTAAGCGTGCATATGATCAAGGGGTAGAACAATTACTATTTTTATGCTCTACTATCATTATTACATTATATACCGATTTACTTTATGGAATCGTAGGAGGGATATTAGTTACTCTGGTTTTACACATGTTATTGGCCAAGGTAGGATTCATGTCTTTCTTCAAAAAAATTTATAAATCAGGTTCAAAAGTGTACCATTTAGAAAATGGCTCTTACAATGTAAAATTGAAAGGGATTTCTAATTTCTTGTTTGCATTGCAACTGGATAAATTATTGCAAGATATTCCTTTGGGATCAACTGTCCGAATTGATATGTCAAAATCACGGTTGGTTGATTTATCGATTATGGAAGATTTGATAGAATATAAACGCATTCAGGATAATCAGGGTGGAAATGTGAAAATAGTTGGGTTAGATCATCATGTGGCATCTTCAAGTCACAACAGGGCCTTAAAAATTATCACTGGGCGCATAAAAAAAAGGATTTCGAAACGTCAAATTCGTTTGCAAAAAATGGCGATAACCAATGGCTGGTCTTTTGAACGAGAGGTGGATTGGAATACTTCATATCTAAGGAATTTTAGTTTCTTTGACAGACGCCCAATTGAGATGAAGAGTAACTCATTACAAGGATTGGATAAAGAAAATAATGCGCAGTGGGAGATTGCAGACATTGTGTTTGATGAAGGAGCACTTCTTGCCTTGGAAGTATATCAGACCACCGTACACATAGTTCGATTATCAACTCCTATTCCACAATTTATTATTGACAAGGAAGGATTATATGACAAAATCTTTAGTAAAGTGAAAGCTTTTTCGGGATCCAAAAAGGATATTAATTTCAAGAAACATAAAAAATTCTCAAAGAAATTTCTTTTGAGTGGAGATGATGAGGAGGCAATTAGGAAATTTTTTACACCCGATCTCATTCGTTTTTTGGAAAAAAACGAGATCCATCATATTGAAAGTAATGGAGAGGCCTTGATGATCTTTAAATACCTTCATATTGCCCGTACAGAGGAGGTACACAATATGCTAACCTTTGGATTAAATTTGGTGAAGCATATGGAATTGAAGGAGGCAAAGTAAATTACCAAATTTAATTTTTTAAGATCAATAACCTGTTAGACTTACCTTAGTTGATATGGTATAAATTTGTGCATGGATATGCAAATCCAGTTAATCCTGCCAAGGCATTGACGCACATTCAGCAAGTCTAAATCTCATAAAATCCATGATCAAAATAGCGGGCTGGAAAGTTTGAGTTCTGGGATTTAAACTACGTTTTTTTTCGTGGTAGCTTTATGACAACAATATTATCTATGAAGCCAAAGTCGCACAAGACTACCCGTCAACCAAAACTACGGCTCATAGATCTAACCTATGTTTCGCACCATAACCGGATAATTACGTATCATATCGTATCAAACTAATTAGATATTTTTCGTATAAATGCGAATCATTTCGTATCATTGTAAGATGGAAAGTGTGTATAACTTTAAAGTAGATATTGATTGGGACTTGATTTCGGTAATAAGTCAATTAGATAGATTTGATGCTTCGTGGAGTACGATTGAAAAACGAGAAGGTCAGAGTT
>CAYREN010000427.1:0-4408 GCA_964423255.1 uncultured Roseivirgaceae bacterium
TATCCGCCAGATCACAAATTTTATCTAATTGCGCAATAGTACCATCCATAGAAAAAACGCCATCAGTTACAATTATTCTATGATTCAGATGTTCGGCTTCTTTTAGTTTATCTTCGAGGTCTGCCATGTTATTGTTTTTATAGCGAAATCTTTGCGCCTTGCAAAGCCGCACGCCATCAATAATAGAAGCATGGTTCAGCTCATCAGAAATAATGGCACTATCCTGCCCGATCAAAGGCTCAAATACACCGCCATTTGCGTCAAAAGCTGCAGCATAAAGAATGGTATCTTCTGTCTGGAGAAAATCAGATATAAGCTTTTCAAGTTGCTTGTGAATGTCTTGTGTACCACAAATAAATCTTACTGATGACATGCCAAATCCATGGCTATCCAAGGATCTTTTCGCAGCATCAATCACAGCAGGGTGAGACGAAAGCCCAAGATAATTATTGGCACAAAAATTTATAACTTCTTTTCCTCCTTCAATTTTAATGTCTGCACCTTGAGGGGTAGTGATTACTCTTTCATTTTTGAACAAGCCTGCATCTTTAATAAGCTCAAGTTCCTTTTTCAATTGAGGTTTTAGGGTATCGTACATTTTTTTTCTGTGTTTTTTAGAAATAAATATATTTTGATTTTATCGATTATTTCAAAAATATATTTCCTGAAATCAATTTAATACAGCTACTTAATTTTAAGTTTTCTCAATAAAGCCAAATATAATACTTATTCGATGATTGCGATATCAATAATTATATCGCATTTTAATTAAAAATATTTAATTATTCATCGATATAAATATAATTAATTCATATTTTCATTAAATATATCAATAGTATTAGAAAATTATAAGATTGAGATATTAATAAAATTATTTAAATATGGAACGAATATTAGTTACTGGGGCATTGGGTCAATTGGGAACAGAGCTGGTTAAAAAACTGCAAAATAGTTTTGGTATGGAAGACATATTTGCCACTGATATCAATCTTCCTAAAGATTATAATTTTGAAGGTAACTTTTCGATTCTCAACGTTCTTGATAAAGCATCTATCAAGAAATTTTTAGTACAAAACAGCATTACTCAGATATATCACCTTGCGGCCATTCTTTCTGCTAAGGCTGAGCATTCACCAAGCATGGCATGGCGTATAAATATGGATGGACTCATCAATGTTTTAGATCTTGCTAAATCCCATAAGATTTCAAAAATATTCTGGCCCAGCTCTATTGCAGTATTTGGTCCGGATTCGCCAAAAGGCAATACTCCTCAAAACACCATCTTGAACCCCGATACAATTTATGGGATTACAAAGGTTGCAGGTGAAAAACTCTGTGCCTACTACAATGAGAAGTTTGATTTGGATATAAGAAGCCTAAGATATCCAGGATTGATTGGTCACAATTCACTCCCCGGCGGCGGTACTACAGATTATGCTGTTGAGATTTTCCACGAAGCATTAAAAACCGGCACCTTCACTTCGCCAATTGGGGTAGATACAAAACTTCCAATGATGTTTATGCCCGATGCTGTGAGAGCAACACTTGAACTAATGGAAGCGGAAAGAAATGATCTTAGTGTTAAAGACAGCTACAATCTTGATGGAATAAGTTTTTCTCCTGAAGAATTGGCCAAAAGTATTCAGAAAATTATTCCTGAATTTTCGATTAATTATAATCCAGATTTTAGACAATTAATTGCTGCATCATGGCCAAATAGTATTGACGACAGTAAGGCGAGAAATGATTGGAAATGGAAAGTGGCTTACGATCTCGATAGCATGACCAAAGAGATGATAAGCCACTTAAGAATAAAAGAGCTTGCAATAAGCGAATATTAATATAATTGTGCATCTAATTTTTTAGCCAAAACGGCCTTTGGAACTGCACCAACTTGCTTATCGACAATTTCGTTATTCTTAAATATTAATAACGTAGGGATGCTTCGAATGCCAAATTTCACCGAAATACCAGGATTAGCATCTACATCTACTTTACCGATTATTACTTTTCCCTCATATTCACCGGCCAATTGCTCTACCACAGGACCTATCATTTTACATGGTCCACACCATTCTGCCCAAAAATCTACAAGTACCGGCTGATCTGACGCCAATATTTTTTCGTAATTCGAATCTGTTATTTCAATTGTTTTTGCCATAATCTTATATATTAGTAATCTTTGAATTTCAATTTTTCACAAATATAGTACTAAAACAAATTTCGGGACTAATTGTCAGAATAGTTTTTGAAAAATGTATTTGTTCTGACATTAGCAAATGTTTTTCTTATTGGATAAATGACAATCTGACATTGAAAATTATTAAGCCTTGATTTTTTCGTTTACTTTTTTCATCAAGGAAAAAAGTAAAAGCCTGTCCGGATAGAGGACAAAAATAAATAAAAGATAGTAAAGACAATCTTTCAAATTATTTAAATAATAAGATCTTAGAAAAATTTTAGTTACCCACTATATTTCACATAAAACAATAATTATTAACTGTTACCAATATAAAAAGGCCAAACCTTCGTACTTACATCGAATGTCCATAAAGTGTCTAACTATTGACTTTATAATTTATCTCCGGAATAATTTCTAAGGATTTCAGAAGCTCATCATTCGGGCTAACCAAAAATTTCCTGGAAAGCAATTCTATGGATATTTTTTCACTTTCTTCTATCAAATTTACTTTTAGGGCACAGTTGCCCGGATGCTGAGACATTAATGTTTCTATTTGACTGATAAGCTGTGTGCTTACGACTGTAGGTTTCATATTTACAGTAAGCGATTTACTGAGCTTATCCCTGATTTCACTGAGCAGATGAATACTATTAATTTTGAATTCAGGCCTTTGGTCGCCCCATTGTTTTGTGATCACCACACCTTTGAGATATAAAAACCAGCTATTGACCATAAATTCCTTAAACCTTAAATAATCATCAGAAAAAAGATAAAAAGTATGGCTATCTTCATACCCTTCGATGGAAAGGATTCCGAATGGTTTCCCTTTTTTTGTTACTTTGTGTGCCACATCTGTCACAATTCCGGCAACAGTTATTTCTGTTCCTATTTTGCTTTCAAGATCCTGTAAGTCAGAAAATTTGTTTTTAACAAATGATTCAATTTCAAATTTGAATTGGTCAAGAGGGTGTCCCGAAATATAAAAGCCGACTACTTCCTTTTCTAATTTCAATTTTTCCAGATCACCGTATGGTTCACAATTTGGCACTTTGGGAACGGGGATTTGCATGCCGTTTTCACCTCCAAACAAACTTTGTTGTGCAGCGTTTTTTTCTGATTGTTCTTTATTTCCATATCTGATTACCTTTTCAATGAGGTTCATTTCATTTTCCGGTTCAAATAAAAACTGCCTTCTGTGGTGTTCTTCAAAGCAATCAAATGCCCCCGACATGGCCAGACACTCAAATGTTTTCTTATTTACTGCCCTCAAATTTACCCGAGTCGCAAAGTCAAAAATATCACTATAGACACTATTTTCTCTTTCCTGGATAATTGCCTGAACTGCAGATTCTCCGGCACCTTTTATAGCCGCCATTCCAAAGCGGATTTCTCCGGCCTTGTTTACCTCAAAGTTAAGCCCGGACTCGTTGATGTTTGGCCCAAGTACTTTGATGCCTCTATGGCGGCATTCTTCCATGAAGAAGGTCACCTTATCAATTTGGTTTTGGTTGTGCGTGAGAACAGAAGCCATGTACTCAGCGGGGTAATGTGCTTTTAAATAGGCCGTCTGATAGGCAACTATCGAATAACAAGTGGAATGTGACTTATTGAAGGCATAAGCTGCAAACGCCTCCCAGTCTTTCCAGACTTTTTCTGCTACGGTGACATCGTGTCCATTGGCCTTGCATCCATCCAGAAACTTAGGTTTCAATTTTCCCAATAGAGATAATATCTTTTTCCCCATGGCTTTTCTGAGAACATCGGCATCACCTTTGGAGAAATTGGCCAATTTTTGTGAAAGCAACATTACCTGCTCCTGATATACCGTTATACCATAGGTCTCAGCCAGAAATTCCTCCATAGCCGGAATGTCATAAGAGATCTTTTCCTCTCCAAGTTTTCTTTTGATGAAATCAGGAATATATTCCATAGGCCCAGGGCGATAAAGCGCATTCATGGCGATAAGATCACCGAACTTGTCTGGCTTTAGTGCCCTAAGATGCTTTTGCATTCCTGCACTTTCAAATTGAAAAGTACCATTTGTATGTCCTTTTTGATATAATGCAAAGGTTTTTTCGTCATCAAGCGGAATCGTATCAATATCTATTTTTACGCCATGCCTCTTATCAATATTTGCAATGGCCGTTTTTATTACAGATAGTGTCTTCAAACCCAGAAAGTCCATCTTGAGCATTCCGGCAGTTTCTACCACGCTATTGTCAAATT
>CAYREN010000428.1:0-4406 GCA_964423255.1 uncultured Roseivirgaceae bacterium
AAGAGTATTACTGAGCCTCTAACATATCTGAGTTTATAAATGAGTGTATCTCACTATCGAAGATTTCGAACCTGTGACAATAATGACTAAAGGGATCCCATCCGTATAATTTGCCCTAAATATCCAACATACCCTCTTATCTTGCATATTGAATTATACAGAAACTCGTGCAATTTTCGAGGGTATATCAAATTCTTTCTCATACTGGGTTTTATGAGGATATTTAAACCATAATCCCAACTTGTTAGCATTTGTATTCCGACTGCCCAAAGGCTGTAATTTTTAATCATTTTAATTTCTATGAGTACAAATCTGTAGAAAATCAAACGGACGGAGTCATGATAAACATAGTAGTCACAGGTTCGAAGAACTTGAGACAGGGAGTAAACGAATTGAGATGGGTATTAACAATTCTTTATTGGTCTTCGAATACCTATCTACCGATCAAGCAGGTTTTGTGAGTGACTAGGAGGGAGTGAAAAACCTTGTGTACTTATTATTGGAATAATCAGAACTATTTAGAGCTTCCATTATCAAGTGCCTCTATAAATCTATAATTGCTATCTTCTAAAAACTTAAATAATTTCAGGCCCATAAGAGCCTTAATATGGCTTATATAATTTACTTTTAAGCTGAAACGGAGTTTGTACGCAGATTCATGTCGTTCTCAAGCTGAAAATAGAACTATGAAACAATAAAATGGATATAAAGCAAATTTTTAAAAACAATCAAAACTGGGTTCAAACTAAATTAAATGTTGACTCAAACTATTTTAACAATCTTTCTAAAGGTCAAAATCCTGATATTCTATACATAGGATGTTCTGATAGTCGAGTAACAGCAGAAGAACTAATGGGTGTTTCACCTGGAGAAGCTTTTGTACATAGAAATATAGCCAATATGGTTCCCAATACTGATTTAAGTGTTATGTCAGTTATAGATTATGCTGTACTTCATTTAAAAGTAAATCACATAGTAGTTTGTGGACATTATTATTGTGGTGGTGTGAAGGCAGCAATGGAATCACAGGATTTAGGAATACTAAACCCTTGGCTACGAAACATACGTGACGTTTACCGTACTCACAGAAAAGAATTAATCAAAATTAGTGATGAAGATAAACGCTATAAGAGACTTGTCGAATTGAATGTACAAGAACAATGTATCAATGTGATAAAAACGGCTGAAGTTCAAAGAGCATATCGTGAAAGGGGCTTAATAGTACACGGTTGGGTTTTTGACATTCATTCAGGAAGGTTAATTGACTTGAAAATTGACTTTTCTAAAATTCTGGAAAATGTAATGGATATTTATCGCCTTGAATAATAATTAAAGAAAAACTATATCTTATTTTTCCTGATTTTGATATAGAACAAGCGATAGGCATAAAATTTGGAAGTGATGCTTATTTCCTAACAGCTTTTAAGTTCTGTATTTGATATTTCAGAAATTTAATATGGTGAATAGGTTGATCATTTTATTAATAATGAAACAATTTCAGAGATTGTTGTTGTAAACGATATTCAAAGTGCGTTTTTATGCAGTATTATTAATAAGACAAAAATCATAATTCCATGGCGGAATTGGAAATATAAAAGCCAGCGTACAACAGGCTTTTGATGAAAAGGAAAGCTTGTCGCAGTTTGCAAACTCCCCCACAAATCGATACTTTTAAAAAACAGCGTGGCTCTGAGCAGGTTGAAAGATTATTTATTTCTAATTCCGCACTACACATACACAAACCTCTATATTAAATGTTTAATATTTAGCTCGATAGACTATTATCACTTGGATCCACGATAATTTTTAACCATTAAGCCTAAAATGAAATCTAAGAAGAAAAATTATATGTTAATAATTTTATGTTTTTCACTATCAATAGCGAATGCACAATATGAAATTAAACCAGAAAAAGGGTATACACCTCAAATTGGTATAATGGTAGATATGCTGGAAGATTTAAAGTATAGAATTACGGAAATTACTCAAGATTTAGACCAGACGGAAACAGATTACTTATTTGACGCCAAGGCCAACAGTATTGGAGCCATAATTATGCATTTGGTGGCCACTGAAGCATATACCCAAGTTGAAACTTTAGAGGGACGCAGTTGGACCGATAAAGAAGAAGAATTTTGGGGAGTTGCCAGTGGCTTGGGTGTAAAACATAGAGACAAACTAAAAGGAAAACCCATAAAATATTATTTGGATATATGGGACAAGGTTCGAAAAAAAACACTAAAAGGCCTTAAAGCCAAAGATGATAAGTGGTTTGCATCAAGTATAGATGAGAGCATGAACAACCATTGGGCATGGTTTCATGTTTTAGAGCACTCAGCGAACCATATGGGTCAAATTGCACTGGTGAAAAACAGACTGCCAAAGTAATCCGTATTTTTCCAACAACAACTCTACCGTTCTCATTATTTGAAACCATATCTTCATAAGGCTTAACATATCATAGTCGAGTAAATAGCTGACGGTCAGGAGACCGCCAGTGTGCCCCTGTTTTGCCGTCGAGGCAGATCTCACATTGATCCGTTGGAATATATTTAAGGAGGACCAGCTTATCCTTCTTTTTTCAGGACAAGCCAAGCGGGTCTCGTCCGTCCACCGGACGAGGCAGGATTTCGGTGGTTTGCCAAGCATACCAATACCACTGATAATGGCTTTGTGCTATTTCTAAGATAAAGCTATCCATTCCGCCCTATTAAATTTTCGATTCATATACGTTCAATCCTTCGCTGATTCGTGAGGATCTCCCTGGCTTACCAAGTCTCATGTCCCGTTAACTACTATGAGGTCTGCAGGATCATCTCTGCAGGTAAGGTATTCCCTGCCTGCAACCAGACTTGCATCCACTGGTCGTCATAGGCTTGCAGAGTCCTTCGCCAAAGGCTACGGCCACTGGTGAACGGCAATGCCTCTATTTGGCATCTTTGATGCCAGATGCCCATGTTGAGCAAGCACAATCGGTAAGCAGTCAAGGCGGCAATTTATTATACTGACATTTCAGTTTAAATTGCTAACTTTATTACTCTGGTGTAAACAGCAATTACGTAGGTGACATGGCCGCCTCGCCTTTTATCTATACCCGTTGGCAGCAAGAAATAGAATGCAGAAACAAATATTAATTGATCATATTAAGAAACATGTAGAACTTGATATTTATAGTGAAGATGCAACACCAAGCTTCTTTAACTTAATATCATATTCAAAAAAAAGATTATTTACTCAATGAAGGTAAGACTTCACGTTTTGAATACTTTATTGTTTCTGGCTGCATAAGGATTTTTGTTACAGACAAAACAGGAGTTGAACATAACCTCTCTTTTAATTCAGAAAATTGGTGGGCAGGAGATTTAAGAAGTTTCGTAAGAAGTGAAGCAACTACATACAATAATATGGAATCAAATTTATGTGGGTCCGGGACCCCACTAAATTTTTCCATATTAATGTGGATTGATATTCTTGCAAAAAACGAACATCACAAACTTGTTAATACTGAGAAAATTAAATTCTCTAATTATTCATTAAATGAATTAATAAGCAGACTTCAAAACGCAGTATAAAATGCAATAAAGCAAAATGCGGGGGGGTACTTAATATTGGCAGTTTTAGTCTAGGGAAATAACCTTTATAATTATGTAATCAGAACAGTTTAGCTTTTATATGAGCAACTATCTCTTTGAAATAAATTTGCGCCCGACAAACTTAAAAAGTTGCAGCATCACAAGAATATTTTATGGCATATATACATTTCATTCCATTTGAAAAGAATTTTAATAAGTCCCCCTGATAGGTTTCATCTCTATAAAATAAAAAAAGTTGCGAGTATAAAAAAAATATTTATATTTGTAAACTAAATATAATGAATATCAAGTATGAGTTACTCTTTATCCTTTTCAAAATCAATATTAGTGGTCATTTTTATTTCTGATAAGATTAGACAAAAACAATTTGAGTTTTTATCAACGGCAGATATTTCAAAATATTTAAGTATTCCAAAACCAACTTTAGTGAAAATATTACAAAATTTAAATATTGCTAACATCATTGAAACCAAAGAAGGAAAACAAGGTGGAATTCGATTAATGAAAGATCCATCGAAAATAACAGTATTAGAGATTTTCGAAGCAATGGAAAAAGGTAAACCATTATTTCAAACGTCATTTAATATTTTGGCAGAAGGTAGAAGACCCAACAATGCACAACAATCCATAAAAAATATTTTAACTGATGCTGAAAATCAATTAAAAATTGAATTATCAAAAAAGACTATAGCAGAAATTTTGATTGAAATGAACAATTAAAATTTTTTAACATAACTAAATATACATAGTATAACGTAGATAAATATGAAATTTTCAAAGTTCTTTTCCAAATTACAAGAAGCACCCTGGTAT
>CAYREN010000429.1:0-4401 GCA_964423255.1 uncultured Roseivirgaceae bacterium
CTCGATTTTGTATGGGTTCTGTAGAAACTCTTGGACCGGATGAAGTGGCAGAGCACGATCACCCAATGCTTGATCAGCTCTTTTTCGGCTTGCCAGGTTGCCAATGCAAGTGTCAGGCTGGTAGCGCCATTACAACTCTAACAGAAAATGTACTGCTTCATATTCCATTAGGGTCCATGCATTCTGTTTCTGTAGATAATGGAAAAAAATTGGCGTATATCTGGATGGATTTTTTTCTTACCCTCGAAGGGGAGAAATATATGGGGGAGCAACACCAGATGGATGAAGAGTAAAATTATCGAGTTATTTTATTGAAGGCATTAAAAGATTATGCTGCTGGGTTAAATTATATAATGTAATTCTCACAAATTGAACTGAACTATTATGCGAATTTTATCTGGTCATTTGAAAACAATTTTACTTCTAAATATTGTACTGAATTTCCAGCTTATTCATTCTTCATTTGGTCAGGTAAAACATGTGTGGTTGACCCATAAGTCATCCACGCCAAATAAAATTGTAATAAACTGGCAAACCGTGCGTCCTGGCAATTCAGTTGTATTTTATGGCATAGACGATTCTAATAAGCGAAAAAAGAAAATTGATGGCAGTACCACGATTCATCATGTTGAAATTGAGCTTGCCCAAAAAGATGTTGTTTATCATTATTCTGTAATGACAGGGGATCAAAAATCTGCCGATGCCACATTTAAGGCTTATCCGAAAAACATACTTCGTGTAGCAGTAATTGCAGATTTGGCCGGTCGAACAGATCTTTCAAAAATTGTTGATGAAGATGTTCACTTACTACTTTCATGTGGTGATCATGTAGCATGGAAACTCTCAGACTTTTGTGAGGAGCTTCCTGCAGGTGAAACGGTTATAGAATGTGACAAAGCATTTGGTGATTTAATAGACTCCTATCCAGAGATATTCCAGTCCATACCTTTTATGCCGGCAATAGGAAATCACGATAGGCAAATACGTGATAGGAAGAATTCAGAGAAATTACCAGCATACGATACTTCAGCATTGGCATTTAGGCATTTTTTTGAATTGCCAGATAAGGAATGGGTTTGGAGCTTTGATATCCCCGATTTCAAAGTTCGATTTATAACAGTAGATTCGGGCCACATGGGGGATAGTACAAATACAATATTGAAGGCTTGTCATTCCGTAAATCCATTGGCAGAACAAGGGGTCTGGTTTGATGATGTGATGACAAAATCAGGAGAAAAAGATTTTGTAATTACTTTACAAAATGGCCAGAATTCATTTTTGACAAGAATGAAAAAATGGGAAGATATGCTGAATAAGGGTACCATTACAATTTCAGGCAGTGGATACTATGCAGAGCGATTTAAGTCTGATACCCATATTTTTTATAATACATCAGTAGCCGGTCCCGGGAATGTTCCCCCACTTGTTGATAATGACATTCATTTGGTTAAATCAATTAGAAGCTACATGATACTGACCTTCAATCGGGTAGAAAGAACGATGATAGTTGAGTTGAAAGAACTAGAATCTGGACATATTATAGATTACCAGATATTTAAAGCCAATTGATATATGTAGAATAATATGATATGTATTAAAACTTTATCTCTAATTTTCAATATTTGCCTTTTTACTAGTACAGTAATTGCTCAAAACAGCATATCTGAAAAGGGTATTGAGTATTCAACCATTGACAAGGTCAACGCCCCCACAAAGACTGGAATTGTTATAGCAGGAAGCTCCATCACATGGGGAGGAGGCAATCTTTGTGATGGATTTTCCGGAGAAGTGGTCGATTATATCATGACAGACCTTTCTACCTTTGTTATGGGCGATCAGATGAAATATCCACAGGGAGTGAAAAAATTTCTGAATTCCAAACAATATAAAGGATTAGGAATGCGGTTAAATAATTTGAACTCGAAAGTTGAATTCGATCTGTTTGGAGATGAGATTTCAATATGCCAGTCAATATTAAGAACTTCCAATTATGGTGTGATGCAGGTGAAAGCTGATGGTAAGGTTATTGGCAGATTTACAAATCGAAATCCAACAATTGGCCAGGATCAACAATTATTTATTGGAACAGGAGTAAAATTGAAATTCCAGCTGGATCATTCGGCAACTTATTCGCACAAGGTAGAAATAGATGGCAGGTTAATACAAGGGAATATTTACACTGGTGGCTGGTCACGAAGTGCTCCGGATAATCCGGGTTTTTTGATTATCAGAAAACTTGATAAGCTACAACGTCCGGTTCACTATTTATGGTTTAAAGAACCGCCAGAGCCAGGGGCCAAAATCACCGTGAAATATAAATTTGGCAAGGTCATCATGTTTGAAGGCTCTACTGTTGGCCAGACAAACTCAGATGAAGAGAATGAATCAAATTATGGTGAGGGGGGAACATCTTTTGATCCTGCAAGCCCCGCAATTCTATCTTCGGGTATGGAATTTCGGTATCTTGATAAAGATGCTTTTTGGAATCATAAATTCAATGAGCAAAAATTACGTCATTTTGAAATTGAAATCATAGATGGAGTAAACCCCTATTTTATTATCAATTTTGCTTCCAACAGGTATCATAATTTTATGAATGCGGGCATTGGTGGTTGGTCTCTTGCCAGGTTGTTGGATGGCGACGGCATACACGATTACCCTGGCTTATTTCAGTATTTCCTTCCGGATGTGATTGTAAATGAAAGCGCTACCAATGATGATTGGGCATTTGGTGAACGGAAGCTAAAGCGCCTACTAACTGAATTGAAAGAAAAGGAAGTTAAGGAGCTTTGGGCTCTGGAACTTAATAGGGTCACTTACCAGGAAAAAACCAGAGACTATTCCGTAAGTGTAAATACAGGATTGATTTCAAATATTGATGCCTTTTCTCTTTCATGTCCGCAAATTATAGGATCAGGAATTGTAGTCGGAGACATCATCAGGATTGGTAATTATTATGGTGATAACAGGCAAGTAGCTTGCAGGGAAATCGCAACTGTAGATTTGATAAATGGAATTGTTTCATGGCTTGAGCCTCTCGCAACAGATCGAATTCTAAATGTTGGGATTTTTGACGATTTAATTGGCAAAGAATGTTCAGTACGTGATTTGTCTGATTACCAGAAGGAATATGAGTATTTGATCGAAAAAATGCAAAAGATTGCCCCGCATACTAAAATTTTAATCACACAACCGGGATTGTCAAATTATCGAATGAGGCAATTGTGGGGTTATGAGATCATTCACAGAAGGCTAGCTGCAAAATATCTTAATGTCAGTACGATTGAAGTTACAGACTGGTTGCAGGATTTTCAGAATGGTAATATTTCTAGCGATTCGACAATAATAATAAAAGCAAATGGAAACAAACATTTTACCTTGCCATGGAAAGGGCATTGGCAGGGTTTTGAAGTATGGGTTGACAATAAAAATGTCTATGGAACTGATTGCTACATTGATGGGGGATATGGCTATTCTGTAGATCAGACTAAATCGGGGACAGCATTGAATATTGAAAATAGTTACGATAAAAGACATATTGTAAAGAAAAATATGCAGTTAGTTTTTACAAAGAACGTACCCTTGGAAGGTTCAATAAGGGTAATTAAGGCAGATGCTGTCTGGTCGGAGGATTTTTGTCATACCAACAAAACAGGAGCATATATCTATGGACAAATTTATAAAAGCAAGTTGAGCCAAAGTCATTAAATATCCAGAAAGGTTTTACCTTCAGGTTGATAGGATAAAATTATTATATCCATGCAGAGGCTTCATTTTAGCATCTACTCAGGTTTGCATAATGTTTATAAAAATGACATAACGATTATGCAATTTGCTAACTTCCATAAATTAAACTAAACAAACAGCATATGCAATATGATGTAAAAACACCGGCAGAATATCTTGAATTGATCGAAGATGATTGGAGAAAAGAGAAGATCATGTCTATTCGTGAAATTATTAAATCGTATGACTTAAAAATCGAAGAAGGTATCCAATTTAAAATGCTTTGTTATAGACATAATGATGCAACCTAATTTCATTTAAATGCGCAAAAAAACTATGTGAGCCTTTATATTGGAAATATTGAAAAAGTTGAGTATTCAAAAGCATTATTGGAAGTTTTGACTTAGGTAAAGGGTACATTTGAATGAGGAAAAGTATAAATATCCATGAAACCGGACTGGAAGAATTCATTACTAAAACTATTGAGATTTGGATTAAATCAGACGATTATTTAAAATCAATATCAGTCCTGGCAATTCATCAACAACTAAAATCATTTTATGAATTACAATTTTTACACAACCCAGAGGCCTGAATTTCTATCTGTTCTATTTTATATTCAGGCAGTATTATTTTAGGTAGTTTTTTAATTTCGACACAAAAAATTATTCCACA
>CAYREN010000430.1:0-4352 GCA_964423255.1 uncultured Roseivirgaceae bacterium
TTAAAAAGTTAAGCGAAAATCAAATAGTCAGCAATGCTTATGCTGAATTCGAGATAGTGACTTTTGAACATTTATGGGATTATATATTAAGTTCAATTATGAATTTTGACAATAGAACATTATGAATTTTTCTCTTTCCACTTGATTTACAATACCTCAGTATTTACCTTTTCAAAATAGTTATCAAATAACTATGTAATTCCTAAATATCAATTCCTCTTTGATCAGATTTTATTTGAATTAAAAAACTATATAGTATTATAATCTTTGAATATGGTTTGCAATCTATTGGGTCCAACAGATATTATACCAATAGGAACATGAAGTTCTTCCTCCAGGAATGAAACATATTCTGTTAATTCTCTGGGAAGTGAATTATAATCTGTCATACCAGTAATGTCGATATTCCAACCTTTTAATGTTTTGTAAATTGGGGTGATATCTTCATTGCATAAGTCATAAGGCAAAGCATCAGTGATAGAACCATCTTTCAATTTATAATGGGTGCAAACATTAATTTCATCAAAAGTATCCAGTACATCAACTTTCATCATTGTCAGTTGTGTAACACCATTTATCATTATAGCATATTTTAATGCAGGAATATCAATCCACCCGCATCTTCTGGGTCTGCCAGTAGTAGCACCAAATTCATTTCCTTCTTTTCGCAATTTTTCTCCAACTTCTTCATGGAGTTCCGTTGGAAAAGGACCTTCTCCTACCCTTGTACAATAAGCCTTAAAAATACCATAAACCTGGCCAATTTTTGATGGCGCCAACCCTAATCCAGTGCATACTCCAGCACAAGTAGTGTTTGAACTTGTAACAAAAGGATAACTACCAAAATCAATATCCAGAAGAGATCCCTGAGCACCTTCTGCCAAAACAGACTCATGTGCATCGAGTGATTGATTAATAAGATAGTCGGTATCTACCAACTTAAATTTCTTTAAATAATCCAAGGCCCCAAAAAAATCTATTTCAAGAGCATCAAGATCATATTCAAAATCATAAAGACTAAGAATGGACAAATGCTTCTGTTTAAGTTTTTCGTATTTTAATTTAAAATCATTTGATGTTATATCTCCAACTCTCAATCCGATTCGAGCTATTTTATCCTGGTAAGTCGGACCAATACCTCTTAAAGTAGATCCGATTTTATTATCTCCTTTTGATTTTTCATACGCAGCATCCAGTAGACGATGAGTTGGTAGGATAATTTGAGCTCTTTTTGAAATAAATAGATTATAGAAAGGCTCTATATTGAATTGTTTTAAATCATCAATTTCTTTTTTAAAAATTACAGGATCAAGTACAACGCCATTTCCAATAATGTTTTTTGTATTATCTCTAAAAATCCCAGAAGGTACTTGATGAAGAACATGCTTAATGTCATCAAACTCTAAGGTATGACCAGCGTTTGGCCCGCCTTGAAACCTGGCAACAACATCATACTTGGCTGCTAGATAATCAACAATCTTACCTTTACCTTCATCTCCCCACTGAAGGCCTAATATTACATCAGATTTCATTTTATTATGATTTTATAAGTTTCTTGGTGGCGTGATCAAAGCTTTTTACAATAGTAAAAATAGAATACAATTTGGTAATTATCAGTAGTTTTTCTACTGCATCAGAAGGTTTAATTAGTACTACTTCACCGCCTTTATTTCTAAATTTTGTAAGAATGGTTATTAATACACCAATACCACTACTATTAATATATCGTACATTTTGAATGTCGATGGCGCAAAAAATAATATCATCATTTATGGCATCGTTGACAACAGATATTAATTCCGGGCCATGATTTTCTCCAATCAAGTCGCCAGAAAGTTTTAGTACAATTATATTATTATCAATTTCGTGGCTGTATTCCATTAAAAATTCATTTTTATTCGTGCTTAATCTGCCATATAAAAAAGACCTACAAAGGTATGAATTGGATTAGCTTTTCAAAGCATTAAACACTTCATTTCTATGCTGAAAAAAACATTAAACATCAAAACGCATAACTTCTTCAATACCTTCAATATTCTCCAGCTTTTCTGTTAGTTTTTGTAAGTGTTTTGTGTTTTGAATATAAAGCTGAATACTGCCATCGAATATCCCATTATCACTTTCTATGGATACAGAACGCATATTAACCTTTAATTCACTTGATATAATCTTTGATACATCACTCATCAGGCCTACCCTATCTGTTCCTCTTATTTTCAATCCTGCCAAAAACGAAACTTCCGATTGAGAGGTCCATTTTGCCTTTACAACCCTATGCCCGTGTTTGGAAAGCAACTCTGTAGCGTTGGGGCAATTTATTCTATGAATTTTTATACCTTCATGTGTTGATACAAATCCAAATACATCATCGCCCGAGATTGGATTACAACATGGAGAAAGAGAATAAGAAACGATATCCATATCTTCTCCAATTAAAAGCTGATCTCTTTTTTGACCAGTTACTTCTTTTACTTTTCTTTGAAAAGATTCAAGATCAGAAACAGATTGTTGAGTCTGTTTTCTTGGTTTATCAACAATATTCTTAATTTTCTTAATCTCTTTTGGATTAATTTTACCTTTGCCAACAAGATAATAAAAATCAAGAGCAGATTTTAAATTAAACTGAATGAGCAATTTATCAAGATTTTCACTATTCAAATCAAGTTTTGCTTGTTTTAATTTCCGCTGAACGATCTCCTTACCATCTGCCGCAGCATTTTTCTTTTGTTCTTTTAATTCATCCTTAATCCGCGTTCTGGCTTTCGATGTCTCAACAAAATTTAGCCATCCATCGTTTGGTTTTTGTTTGTTTGAAGTTAAAATCTCTACCTGGTCTCCTGTTTTTAATTTATAATTAATAGGAACAAGTCTCTGATTTACTTTAGCCCCAATGCATTTTGCCCCAACCTCAGAGTGAATTTCAAAAGCAAAATCAAGAGCAGTCGCCTCGCCAGGAAGCTTTTTCAGCTCCCCCTTTGGTGTAAAAACAAAGATCTCTTCATTAAACAAGCTATGCTTGAAGTCATCAACAAATTCAATGGCTGATGCATTCTCTCTTTCCAGTATTTCTCTAACCTTAGTGATCCAAGACTCCAATCCTGACTCTGAAGATATCTGGTCACTATCTTTATATTTCCAATGTGCCGCATAACCTTTTTCAGCTATCTCATCCATTCTTTTATTTCGAATTTGCACTTCTACCCAGGTACCTGTTTTACTCATCACAGTAGTATGAAGTGATTCATAACCATTTGATTTTGGAGTACTGATCCAGTCTCTCAATCTATCAGGGTTTGGCTGATAGTAGTCCGTAACCACACTATAAACTTGCCAACAGCCAGCCTTTTCCATCTCAGGAGGTAAATCTAAAATTATTCTTATCGCAAATAGATCATATACCTTTTCAAATGGAATTTTTTGGGTTGTCATTTTATTCCAAATCGAATAGATAGATTTTGGACGTCCTTTAATAGTAAACTTTAGGTTTCGCTTATTTAATTCCTTCTGAATGGGGCTAATAAAGTTTCTAACAAATCTATCGCGGGGTGCTTTTGATGCACTGACTTTATTTACAATTTCTAAATATTTCTCTGGCTCGCTATATTTAAGATAAAGATCTTCCAATTCAGACTTTATTGCATACAATCCAAGCCTATGAGCTAATGGTGCATATAAATAAATAGTTTCAGAGGAAACTTTTATTTGTTTATGGCCAGGCATACTACCAAGAGTTCTCATATTATGTAATCGGTCAGCCAGCTTGACCAAAATAACTCTTACATCATCAGACAATGTAAGCAGCATTTTCCTGAAGTTTTCGGCTTGAAGAGAAGTCCCATAATCAAATACGCCTGAAATTTTTGTTAGTCCATCTATAATTTGAGCAACTTTGCCACCAAAATTTCTCTCCATATCTTCAATTTCCATCTCAGTATCTTCAACGACATCGTGAAGAATTGCTGCAATTATAGATGTAGTTCCGAGTCCAATTTCTTCTACACAAATTTGCGCTACGGCCAAAGGATGAAGAATATATGGCTCCCCTGATCGACGCCGCATATTTTTATGGGCTTCTTGAGATAGTTTAAAAGCTCTCTTTATGATTTTTGCATCATCATCTTTTAAAAATGGTTTTGCATGCCTTAAAAGTTTTCGGTATTGTCTTATAATTTCTTGCTTCTCTCGTTCTAATTCAAACTCTTTCATAAATATTTGATTTGCATTTCAAAGTAAAAAAGAATTACAATCAATTGAAAATAATATAATTTTTTGTACCTTTGCATTCCATTTTTTGACGCTGCGGATGTGGCGAAATTGGTAGACGCACTAGACTTAGGATCTAGCGCCGCGAG
>CAYREN010000431.1:0-4341 GCA_964423255.1 uncultured Roseivirgaceae bacterium
ATTGAATTCAATAGTAAGGCATATTGAAATTATTGTTCCCAAATAAAGAAATCCTTAACTTTACTGAGGATAAACTAAATGAAATGGATATACAAGCTGAAAAAATAAGTTTAATAAAATGGTTAACCGAGGTTAAAGATGACAGAATAATACGACAGTTTATTTCTCTCCAAAAAACTAATCAAGAGAAAATTAACCCAATTTCATTGGCACAAAAATCAGCTCTTGACAAAGGACTAAAATCTATTGCTGAAGGTAAAGTACATTCACATGATTCAGTAATAAATTCTGCAAAGAATAAATACCCTGAGCTTTTCAAATAAGTCTATGGATATCATATGGTCAGATGATGCCAAACTTGATTTTGAAGAAAATATAGAATACTTATTGATGGATTGGTCTGAAAAATCTGCTTCCAAATTTATTGAAGAAGTCGAATTAATATTAGAATTATTAAAAGTTAACCCCAAGTTGTATCCGAAAGCGGGTTACAAATCCATTCGAAGGGCAGTGATTCGAAAACAAATTACACTTTATTATCAGTATAATGATTCATCGATACATCTTATCCGTTTTTGGAATTCAAACAAAGACCCTAAAGCATTGAAATTTTAATATTAAGCTTTTATCATATTCCAACTTCCATCAATTACTGCTTGAATAATCTCTTTATCCATTTCTATTTTTTCTGATAAATGAAGTCCAACTGATGTTGCTATATTATTAAAAACCAAATTAGAAATTAAACTTAACGGCAACGGTTTCAATAGTTTATTTTCTTTGCCAAGCTGGAAAAATTTTACCGGTATTGGGAATTCAGTATTTTTATTCAGCTCATCTTTACTAAACCCAACAGGGGAATTTTCATATTGCTGAAGAAAATAATATTTTATTGGATTTTGAATAAGGTATTTAAAAATCCTAAGGCATAATGCATCAAATTCTGCTTCATAATTATCCATGTCAATGTCACTCAAATCCATGACCTCATTGAGCTCTTCATGGATATTTACATACAATTCATGAATCATTTCTTCTTTGCTTTTAAAGTAATGATAAATGGTTCCGGCGGCGACATTGGCTTCCTTTGCAATTTGTGCCATAGGTGTGGCGTGCAATCCCTGGGAAACAATCAAGGATAAGGCAGTATTAAAGATATCTTGTTTTTTCATTATGATCGAATGTTCATTCTAAAATAATAAAATTGCGTTTCTAATTCAATAAAAACAGAACCTTTTACCGAATATATAAAGGAGTAAGCTGAAAACGGATTAAATAAAATAAGTCATCATGGTTTTACAGCGGCTAAGGTGGCATGTTATCGAACGACCAAGCATCAAACACCAGGTGTTTTTTTAGGCTGGTCTCGACCAAGCTTGGGTTTAGTTTAGAAAAAGTTCAAAAACCCCAGGCTTTCTATTTTATAGGTGGGCAAGGTGCTCAAACGGGATTTGACCTCCATTTACCCGCAGACAAAGTGAAAAAAGAAATTGCAAAAGTAACAGGACTGTAATAAGGCAATCCTACAGGATAATTGGCAAATGAGGCAATTTTCTATTTCCTAAAATATTTTTTTGTGCAAGATGAAAACAGAATTTGGCCACATCATTTTAATATATAAGTTTATAAAGAGATAAACAGCAAAATCGATATTTGCTTTTGGCTTGCATCTCAAGACTCCCTGTTCAATTCGCCTTATTTATATTCAAGTGGATATCTTCTGGAGTTAAAATCAAATATAAAAATTTGCCAGCTTTAAATATTTGCAGAAGGATTATAAGTGATTCTAAAGGTGCTGTATTGCCTTCGGTTAATATCGAAAAACTTCCAGATATTGAAGGATTTACCAAACTAACTCTGGAGTGGTACAAGCAGTGTTCATAAACATTTATTAAATCAAAATGGATATTTCCATTAAATTATCCAAGATAACCAATCCCCTTTCTTGAGCCTGTTCTTGATTAAGTTCTATTTTCAGTTTCCCTTCTGTCTCGACAAAATTAATAATTGATCCTGATTTGCCGTAGCCATTTTTCCCCGACACGATAAGGATGGATTCTTTTTTCGTTTTCTTAACTATCTTTTTTATATCAATTTGACACTCTTCAGAAATATAAAGAAGGTCGCAATTATCTATATTGTCTGTGCAGCGAAAATATCTGACTTCTATGAGATTATCTTTTAATCTCCCTCTAACCTGAGCAAGTTGCTGAAAACTTTCAAAATCATTCTCATTACCCACTACGCCAATAATAAATTTGTATTCATTATCATTCTCAGGCCAAGAAACAAGCTGGCTCAATCTGAATACAATATCGCTTTGATATTTAGCTTTTTGTCCAAAAGATTGTAATGCAAAACAAGCTAAAAAAACAATTAACATATTAACTTCCCTCAATCCTCTCATCTTAATAAATTTAAAATTTCTAAAAACTGAATAATCTAATTTATCGAATTATTGAGTTAACCCTGTATTTATAGATGTCGCAGAAAGTAAGATTATGAAGGATGGGGAAAGATTATTGCAATATTGCTCCCCTATTATCATTATTGTACCAGGCTTCTCAATTGTAAATAATGAAATAGTTTTTTAGGTATGGATGCATTAAGTGCATTTATTGTGCGACCAACAATCAAGAATTATCGATCAACAAAAAAGTTTAAAGTTTTACTTTAAATATCTGAGTAAAGCATAAAAACTAAAATATGCTGTAATAAATGTGAAAGGTGAGTAAAATCAAACTTTCTTTACTTGTACCGAAATTATGCTCGTTCGAAGATTAATCAACCAAGTACAATTATTTTAAGCTTATCTGATATTTTCCTGGTTCAATATTAATGGCCTTTAACATATCCAAAACCAGCGTTATACAGAAATAAAAATTAGAAAACTCACATTCTTGCCTTTCTTCTTTTTTCGCGAATATCTAAATATGCTTTCAAAAATTTGTCATCGTTTTCGTCACTATCTCCATAATATTTTCGCAATTCGTTGAGCTTCTTATGCATCTCTTTTTGCACATCAGCATATTCCGGATCGTCATAAATACTTTTCATTTCACTAGGGTCTTTCTCCAGATCGTACATTTCCCATTCATCAACATCATAATAAAAATGCATTAGCTTGTATCTTTGGTTGGCAACTCCATAATGCCTTTTTACCATATGAACAGATGGGTATTCATAGTACGTATAATAAACAGCTTCTCGAAAATCATTTGTTTCACCACTAACAAGTTGCCGAAAAGATTCGCCTTGCATTTCAGCAGGTATACTTATACCGGCATAGTCGAGGAACGTTGGAGCAAAATCAAGGTTTTGAACTAATTTCTCAATTTTGGTATTCGCTTTTATTTCTTTTGGGTAGCGGACTATTAATGGAGTCCTGAAAGATTCTTTGTACATAAATCGCTTGTCGAACCACCCGTGTTCACCAAGATAAAATCCCTGGTCAGATGTATAAACAACAATTGTATTTTCAGATAACCCATTTTCTTCAAGAAAATCCAAGACCTCCCCAACACCATCGTCAACTGATTTTATTGTTCTTAGATAGTCTTTGATATAACGATTAAATTTCCATTTGGCAAGCTCCTCCCCTTTCAGGTTTGCAGCTTTCATGGCATCATTTTTAGGCGTGTATGCGTTTAACCAGTCTTCACGTTGTTTATCATTAAACCGATTTAACTCTCTATTAAATCCAGTGCTGTCACCATTGGGATCTACTAACATTTTGAAGTCGTGTCCCCACATAGCATGACCATCAACTTTCATTTCCTGGGTGTGAGCTGCTGTTCCACGTCCCTCATAGTCATCGAAGTAGTTAGCAGGTGGATCGAAGGTTTTGTCATCATAAAGTTTCAAATATTTTGGGGCAGGTTTCCAGTTACGATGCGGTGCCTTTTGATGATAGAGCATACAAAAAGGTTTGCTTTTATCACGTTTGTTTTCTAACCAATCAAGTGCAGTCTCTGTGATAATTTCTGTGCAATAACCTTCAAATCTTTTCATTTCCCCATTTACCAGAAAATCAGGATTATAATATGCTCCTTGTCCCTTAAGTACCATCGAAAAGTCAAACCCTTGAGGAAGTCCATCTAGGTGGATTTTTCCAATCATTGCAGTTTGATAGCCATTTGCTTGCAAGAGCTTGGGAAAATTATCCTGATCCCAGTTGAATGGTTGCATATTGTCAACTTTACCATTTATAAAACTGTGCTTTCCGGTGAGCATGACAGCTCTGCTTGGTGCGCATATCGAATTCGTAACACACGATCGTGTAAATATTGCACCTTCATTGGCAATTCGATCAATATTGGGTGTGTTGTTCAATCCATATCC
>CAYREN010000432.1:0-4319 GCA_964423255.1 uncultured Roseivirgaceae bacterium
ACCATTATTTAGAGAAGCCACATTTCTGAGAAGATTGTGGTCAGCGGTAAGTTTGGTCGTTTCTATTTGTAGGTCATTGACCGTAAATGTACCCGAAACTGTTTCGGTTTTTCCTTTGATTATGGTTCTTGCAGTGTATTTAAATATCCCATTTTCCATTCCGCTGATTTTATAACTGGAGTTTTTATCACTTGTCACGTAGCTGTAACTTTTTGTATTATTTTGATCATCGGATATTATTAAATCTATTTTGTGCCCATAGGTTTGCTCAAAAATGTCGTTGTAAACTTCCGTTTCAAAAATCACAGGTTCACTATTCAATAATTCATTTTTTACCGGATATACTCTGAATTTCCTTTTGTCCTCTTTTGTCGATAGATATTGGACAATTTTTGATATCATCTCATCAAATGCTTTGTGAGTTTGATTTTTGGCATACTCCTGAAGCCGCCAGTTCCAGATCCCATCGCCAATGAATATAGCACTACTCCATTCATTTGATTTCTGGATGAGCATCAACGGCTTATTTGTATTTATCCTTCCAACCTTTTGGAATAGCATAACCTCCGATCGGGGCAATATGTCATAATTTGCAAAAGGGGCCTTTACCGGAGAAAACTTGTTAAGACGATCGACATAGTCTTTATCATATAAAAACTTACCAAAGTCTTGATTATAAAAAGGGAAGACATTGTCCTGTTGATTGTTAATAGGAAATATTCGGACAGCTCCGTTTATTTTATTAAATGCAGTTAAATCGCTTTGACTGCCAAAAATGAAAAACGCTGGAATTTTTTCTTCTATTATTTTATTTAAAAGTTTAGTATACTTCCTTTTTTTGTCAGGGACCTGATGCAAAACAACAGCATCGTATTTGTCTTCCACAAATTTATTTATCCCATTGATATATGTGATCACTTCGTAATTTTTATTGGATTCCAGGGCACTTTTAATTGCTTTTATATCCGGGTGAGGAGCTGGGGCTACAATGAGAATTTTTTGTTTTCCATTTATAATATCTATAAATGCTTCCTTGGAATTATTGGCAATAATATGCTCTCCTTCAGTAGGCAGGGCCGATATGGTAAATCTTTTCATTCCACTTGTAGCAGCATCAACTATAAATTCAACCTGATCAAATTGATTTTGATTTATAATTTTAACTTGTTTTTGATCAATTACTTTTCCGTTTTCTTTCACTTGAACGGTAATGTTTTTCCCTCCCAGATTGTAGCTTAATAATTCTGCTACTATCGGAAATTTATTTCCTTGAAACGCAATTTTGTTAAAAAGGATAGCATTCAAATTTAGGTCAGGTCGTTGGGTAGTATCTCCAAGCCCAATGGTGCTAATGGGAAAATTGTATGGACGAAAGACAGGGTTACTTCCAAGATTGTAGAGTCCGTCAGAAAACAGGATGACATTTGAAAGATTCCGTGATTCGAAATCATTTTGAATACCCAAGAGCATTTTGTTAAGATCGCTTGATTGGGCATTGAACTTTATTTTATCATTTTGTTGAGCTTTTCCATGGAGAGTTCGGATATCTGTCAAATAGCCATAATCATTTAGTTTGTGCTGTAGTGCAATGATTTTATTTTGGAAATCATTCATGCTTGAGCTGTCCTCTATTTCAGAAATTGATTGGGAGTTGTCAATAGCAAAAACAATAGCCGGTGCTTCTTTTGTGTTTTTCAATTGTCTGATCAGTGGTCCAAAAAGTAACAATGTCAAAAGCGATACCATCACGAATCGCAGCATCGCTAGCATATAATTGATATTTTTCCCCCAGGGTGCCTTATTACGTAAGTATAACAAACCCGCATAGGCAATACCCATTAATATGCCGACAAGCACAAGCCACGGAGGGCTTTCAAAAAGAAGACTTAGATTGTTCATTTTATTTAAGCTATTGACTTATAGCTAATAGATATTTTACGTTAGCATGCCACCATCAACCTGAATCACCTGCCCAGAAATGTATGTAGCCATGTCAGATGCCAGGAATACAGCACAGTCAGCTACATCTTCTGGTGTTCCACCTCTTTTTAAAGGAATGGCATCTCTCCATGATTGCACCATTTTTTCGTCAAGTACAGCCGTCATTTCTGTTTCTATAAATCCTGGTGCAATGGCATTACTTCGTATTCCTCTGCTGCCAAATTCTAATGCCACAGATTTTGTAAATCCAATGATTCCTGCTTTTGAGGCTGCATAATTTCCCTGTCCCGCATTTCCCTTGATACCTACTACAGAAGTCATATTTATTATCGAACCACTTCTTTGTTTTAAAAATGTTCTCGAGGAAGCTTTAACTGTATTAAAAACAGATTTTAAATTGACATTCATTACGGTATCCCACGCTTCCTCATTCATACGCATGAGCAGATTATCCTTGGTGATTCCGGCATTATTAACCAAAATATCCAGCCTTCCAAAATCCTCGACCACAGATTTGATCAATTGCTCAGCAGCTTCAAAATCCGATGCATCTGATCTATATCCTTTAGCTTGCACACCCATCGAGACAAGTTCTTTTTCCAGTGCTTCACCTTTCTCCACGCTAGAAAGGTAGGTAAAAGCAATATTGGCACCTTGCTCTGCAAATCTCTTTGCAACAGCATTGCCAATTCCTTTGGATGCTCCAGTGACAAGTGCTATTTTTCCTTTGAGTAATTTCATCAGTATTTTGTTTGTGTATTAATTAGTTTAATTATCAGATAGGGTTTAAAATTATATCAACAAATCGTAATAATAAAATATGTTGAAGTCAATTAACTAATATTTTATAAACAGAGGAAAATTGATGGGTCTAAAATAATTCATGTGACAAGAAAATACACATTTCATTTTTATACAATTACTTCATTTGTAAAAACGAAGAAAGTATGAAGATTTATGTAGTGGCGATATGGTCAATTATTTGTTTTTCAATATGCTTGTCAATTTATAGTACCTGGTGTGGTCAAGGTTTTACTCACGATTCTTTTAATTATTTATCTGCTGCAGAAAGTTTTAGGCACGATGGCACATTGTTAAATCGTAATGGATCTTTATACGTATTTCACGCTCCGCTTCTCCCATTGTTGCTGTCTTTTTTTGGTGAAAATATAGAGATCATTTGGAGTATTGTTGTCAAGCTTATTTCCTTGCTTACTCTTGTCATCATTTATTTTAGTTCGTTTAATACGTTTCGCAATAAGCTACTTTTTGTTATTGCTTTTGCTTCAGTAGGGTTGAATGTCGGTTATCAAATGATAAATAATTTTCTATGGACGGAATCTGTTTTTCTTTTGATGCTCGCCATACATAATTATTTGCTAATTAATTTTATTGAGAGAAAAAAGACAACAGATTTTTACTTGTTGGTATGCGTCGCTTTAATAATGGGAATTACAAAAAATACTGGTTTTTTTATAATCCTTATCACATCGGGAATTTTACTATTTTTTTATGATAGAGTTAATAGCAGAAAATCAATTACTTATTTTATAATTGGTTCCATCGGTTTTGCTTGGTGGAACTTTTATGTTGTTTTATTTAGAGGGGGTAGTCAAATGTTCCGCAATAATGAGTTTTTGGTTGGTATTGATACAAATTTATTCAATTACATCGATATAATCTCTCGATGGTTTTTACCAGAATTCATTCCCCCAACCTATCGATTTGGATTTCTGGTGTTATTGACAATTTTTCTTATTGTTTTATTAATAAAATCTGAGGTATCATTTTCAGCCAAAATATTTATCATTCAATTTTTCACTTTTTTATTTATAATGATAGTTGTAGTAAAAGTTGATAGTGATGAAATTGAAAGATTAATATCTATCGTTGCCCCTTGGTTTTATATATCTATGTTTCTGGTTCTGGATGCGCAATGGAAAAAATTTAATTTTCCTTATAAAATTGCGGTTATGATAGTGTTCCTTTTATGGACTTCATACACAATATCCAGGGGTATTTCCAATAGCATTATGTGGCATCAAGGTAAGTGTATTTCAGTAGCATCAAAATAAGAAGGAATTCATGCCTATTAAGATTTTACATTATTTTTTTCTAATTCCAAATCATGTAAATTTGCCACATAATATCATATCAATTTTTAAATAACACACCATTTGTATGTCAGCAAAATATAATTTAATCGTAGTAGGTAGTGGCCCAGGTGGGTATGTAGCTGCTATCAGAGCATCTCAGTTAGGAATGAAAGTGGCAGTTGTCGAACGTGCTGAGCTTGGAGGGATTTGCCTCAATTGGGGATGTATTCCTACCAAAGCATTGTTGAAAAGTGCTCAGGTTTTTGAATACATCAATCACGC
>CAYREN010000433.1:0-4319 GCA_964423255.1 uncultured Roseivirgaceae bacterium
ATGCCGGAACTCCGGTTTCTAATAAATACTCAGTAAAAAACCATTTCCCTTATACTGGAGAATTGGATAAGGTTATTTTCAGAATAACTGAGTAAATTAATAAATCAAGAGTAGGAAGAGTCATATCTTCCTACTTTTCAAATGGAAATAGAATAGTCTCCTTAACAAAACATTTTAACAGATATCAATTTCATGATTAAAAAACTGGGTAAAGAACCGCTATTTCATTTTATCGTTGCAGGCATTGTCCTGTTCTTTATTTTTGGATTATTTGGAAGTAGTGGTTCTACTAATGAAAAAACAATACAAATATCAACAGGGCAAATTGATTTGATGCATACCCATTGGACGCGTCAATTGGGAAGACCTCCAACAAAGACTGAGCTACAAGGATTGATTGATGATCATATTCGCGAAGAAATACTCATGCAGGAAGCATTAGCAATGGGATTGGATAAAGATGATATTATCATTCGCCGAAGACTGGCTCAGAAAATGGAGTTTGTTTCCGGAGATATGCTTACTGTAAAAGAGCCGACAATTGATGAGATCAAAGCATATTACGAAACGCATTTGGAAGAGATGAAGGAGCCCGGCGAGGTCAGTTTCTTACAGATCTTTTTCAGCGTGGATAAGAGAAAACCGGAGGCTTCGGAATTACTTGCTAACAGTTTAAAAAGTAAGTTGAACAAATTGGATGTTTCAGAAATAGACCTTACAAAATATGGTGACCGAACGATGATCCGGCCAGACTATATAGACTTGCAGGCGGACCGATTGATTACTGAATTTGGGGAAACTGAAATTATTGATCATGTGCTTAGCACACAATTGAATAAATGGGCAGGGCCTTTCAGTTCCAATTTTGGATTACACATAATTTATGTATTGGACAGAAAACCAGGATACATTCCTGAGTTTGAAGACGTGTCTGAAAAAATTAAAAGAGGAATGATTGAAGACCGAAAGGAAAAATTGGACAAAAAGTTTATGGCCAAACTAAGAGAGCGATATACCATAGAAATCAATGATGAAGTCTATAAAAAATATAACTATAAATCAAACGAAATACTTTAAACTAAAAACGATTATTTTCATGAAAAAATTACTAACAACACTCTTATTAAGTTTACAGATCATTTTTGCAGGAGCGGTTTTAGCGCAGGAAAAAGGGTCAATGGCCGGTGATCGGCCTACCGATGAAGACATGCGTAATACCGTCAAGAAACCCAGTTATTCCCCCTATGCCGGTCGCAATTTCCCAACCAAGGTTTATTGGGGAGATACACATGTACATACCATGAATTCATTGGATGCGCGTGGATTTGGAGCTACGATTGGTCCTGATGTGGCATTTAAATTTGCCCGGGGAGAAGAAGTAACTACATCAACTGGTCTTCAATTCAAACTTTCTCGTCCACTGGATTGGCTGGTGGTTTCTGATCATTCCGATGGGATGGGTGCCATGAATGAAATTATTAAGGGCAATCCCAACCTTATGAAAGATCCCCAGGTGAGGGAATGGAATAAGCAATTTAACGCTGGAGGAGAAGACGCTTTTAAAGCAACTATGGATGTGATCGATAAGTTTTCACAGGGAGCAATGCCTCCCTCTGTAATGGATCCGGCATTTGCCAAAACTATTTGGGAGGGTTATCTGGATATTACAGAGGAGTATAATGATCCCGGTACTTTTACTACTATCATTGGCTATGAGTGGACTTCAACTGAAAATGGTAATAATCTTCACAGAAATGTATTGTATCGCGATAGTGAAGACAAAGCATCTATGATGTTACCCTACACCACGGAAGAAAGTTTCAATCCGGAAGATTTATGGAACTGGATGGCTGCGTATGAAGAAAAAACAGGAGGGCAAGTGCTTGCCTTAGCGCACAACGGAAATATGAGCAATGGTATTATGTTTCCGGTAGAGACAAATCCGGCAACAGGAAAACCATTGACCAAAGATTATGTAAAAAATCGTGCACGCTGGGAACCATTGTATGAAACCACCCAAATTAAGGGAGATGGAGAAGCACACCCGTATCTATCATCCAATGATGAATTTGCTGATTATGAAACTCTGGAGTTGGGCAATCTGAACTTAACCGTGGTAAAAGAAAAAAATATGCTTCAGTATGAATACACACGCGAAGCATTGAAAAACGGTTTAAAACTTGAAGAGCTATTGGGAACCAATCCTTACAAATTTGGATTGGTAGGATCAACGGATACGCATACGGCAATTTCAGGTATAGAAGAAGAGAACTATATCGGGAAACATGCCGGGACTGAACCCAGCGAGGAACGATGGAATCACCCGATGGCGAAATTTGCTGGCAAGCAATATGACGGATTCAAAATGACTGCTTCTGGTTATGCGGGTGTTTGGGCAACAGATAATACACGTGAGGCACTGTTTGACGCCATGATGCGAAAGGAAGTTTATGCAACTACCGGGCCCCGTATGTTGGTTCGTTTTTTTGGAGGATGGGAGTTTGAAGGCAAAGATGCAAACTACCGGCTTCCTGCAGATATTGGTTATGCCAAAGGCGTACCGATGGGTGGTGATATAGAAAATGGCACAAAAGGAAAATCACCTTCATTTTTGATTGCAGCATTGAAGGATCCATTAAGTGGAAACTTAGATAGAATCCAGGTAATAAAAGGCTGGCTGGATAAAAAGGGAAAAACACACGAAAAAGTATATGATGTCATCTGGTCTGAAATGGACACACGAAAAAAGGGGAAAGATGGAAAAGTTCCTGCTGTTGGTAATACAGTAGATGTAGCCAATGCAACATGGACCAATACTATCGGTGACCCGGAACTCATTTGTGTATGGGAAGATCCGGATTTCGATCCTACGCTCAAAGCATTTTATTATGCTCGTGTTATAGAAATTCCAACGCCGCGATGGACCGCCTACGATGCGTATCGTTATGGATTGACACTGCCTGAAGAAGTGGAAGTAACTACGCAGGAAAGGGCTTATACATCTCCTATTTGGTATAATCCTAATTAAAATTTTATGGCTATTGGAGTAACTACTCCAATAGCCATTTTAATACTATGATAAGGATGCTCAGAATTATTTGCTTATTCATACCAATTGTTATTGGCTTTTCAGCCAATGCTCACGAGGTGCGTCCGGCATTCTTACAGATTGAGCAAACGGATGAAAATTCATTTCATGTCATCTGGAAGATACCGGCAACAGGAATGGCTGTTCCTAAGATTTATCTTGAATTGCCTGAAAACTGGATTATGACAACTAATAATGCAAGCCTTATCTCTAACGCGCTACGGCAAGAATGGAACTATGATGTTACTGAAAAAATTCATGGCGGTGAGATCACTTTTGATGGTTTGCAAAATACCATTATGGATGTGTTAGTGACAATAAAAATGCTTGATGGTGTGCAGTTTAGTGGGCTGGTAAAGCCTGAAAAACCAATTTATATCATACCTGAAACACCTTCCATCTGGAATATTTCCAAAACGTATCTCGTGCTGGGAGTGGAGCATATTTTATTTGGTATTGATCACCTCCTATTTGTGTTGGCTTTGGTATTAATCACATTTGGTGGATGGCGCATTATAAAAACAATTACAGCATTCACACTTGCGCATAGCATCACATTGAGCATGGCTGCTCTGGGGTTTGTTCATATGCCTTCTGCTCCTGTTGAGGCAGTTATTGCATTGAGCATTCTGTTTCTGGCAGTTGAGCTTGTTAATTATACTAAAGGTAATGTTGGTCTAACTGCAAAATACCCATGGATTGTGGCTTTTATTTTTGGTTTGTTGCATGGGTTTGGGTTTGCCGGTGCTTTAACCGAAATCGGATTGCCGCAAACTGACATTCCATTTGCTTTGGCGTTTTTCAATGTTGGAGTGGAACTTGGTCAGCTCGCATTTGTGATGATGCTACTTGGCATCATCGTTTTAATGAATCAAATAAAAATTAAACAAACAAAATGGATAAAACTCGCGCCAGCCTATAGTATTGGAACCATTGCTGCAATGTGGTGCTTTGAACGAATTTTAGGCTTTTGGTGGTAACTAATAAATAAATGATATATAAGTTCATACTATTTCTATTGATAATAATTCCATCTGTGACTTTAGCACAAGATGAGGGACCAACTGATTCCAATAATCATGATGATTCCTTCCATAGTGTAACGCTGGTAATGGGGAGTGCTTTTATAACCAATTCATTTTCTGAAAACTCAAATGATGTGCTAATAGTACCTGTGTATGGCTTGAATTACGATTACCAGATCAGTAGCAAATGGGGATTAGGAGTTCAT
>CAYREN010000434.1:0-4306 GCA_964423255.1 uncultured Roseivirgaceae bacterium
GCCCAAACCGGCTTGTGATCGGATAGAGACTTTTCTTCAATGATCCCTGCGCTTTTCACCTTAACTCCTTTATACAAAATATGATCGATGACCTTTCCATTGTTTTCCTCACGAGATAATGATGTCGAGTGAGACAAATCTATATTTAATGATTTATAAGGATTACTAAATTGCTGATCGTACAAATGCTGTATAGGTTTTGAATCGAATCTGTCATTAAAATCTCCAGCTAAAATAACTTTGTCGTAATTTGAATAATCACTTTCTAAAATTTGTGATAGATGGAATGCTTTACTTTTTTCAGGATCATCTACCCCTGTTGGTATATGCAAGCTGAAAATCAATACTGATTTTTTCTTTGAAATCTTTACACTAGCAACTACTGCACTTGCCGGCGACCAACGAAGGCCTTTTAATAAAACTTCATGTGGATTTTCTAGTGGGTATTTACTCAAAATGGATTTGTACTTACCATAGTACAATTTAGTTTTGTCTTTATAATCTTCCATGTGATTGGCCGATGCTATTTTTCCTTCATAGCTATATTTCATGTCAAGAAACTTGCCAACTCTTTTGGTCCAGCCTTGTGCCGGGACTTCGTTAAAACAAATGACATCGGCATTTTCAGACATGAGAAATGTAGACATTTCTTCAGGTGAAGTATTTCTACCAAATTCTATATTGTAGGCGATTACTTTTAATTTTTGTCCTTTGAGCCCTACTGAGAAAATACTCAGAAAAATAATCAATGCAAATTTTAACACTTTCATTTTAATTTTAATTCCGTTTATAAATAAAAAGTCTCATATCTCTCTTGCAGTTATTCCTATGAAATATTGACAATGGTATCATTATCTTATTAAGATTTATGGTTCAACTGAAGATTACTTTTATTCTTATTTTTTCATCCTCTTTCCAACTTCTAATAAAATTTTTATCGATTCTTCTGGGACACTGCCATCTCCTTTTGGCCCGATATTCAAGAGCAAATTTCCGCCTTTTGAGTTAATGTCCGTTAACTCATCAAACACAGATTGGGCATTTTTCCAATCTGTGTCATCTTTTTTAAAACCCCAGGAATGATTCATTGTGTAACACGCTTCCCATGGATATTCTAGTGATTCCCCCGGATGTTCCTGTTCTGGTGTGCCAAAATCTTTTTTGAAAACAGACCGCTTTGCAACCCTGTTATTTATAATTATTTCAGGTTTCAATTCACGTATGTATTGGTATAAATCTTCACCAGAGGCCATGTCCCACCAGTGTACCCAATCGCCATCGAACCACAGCATTTCTGTATCGTAGTTCTCGATAAGTTCGCGGATCTGATTTTTCATATAATTGATATATTCACCTTTGCGGCCAGTTTTCATTCGAATTTGCCCCCACTTACCCCAATCATTGTCACCATCAATATTGCGTTCCTGTGAGGGGTGATGCCAATCAATGATGCTGTAGTAAGTACAGAATCTCAGATCATATTTCTTACAAGCTTCACTAAGTTCACCTAATATATCACGCCCGGCAAATGGCGTACTGGCCACATCAAAATTGGTATATTCGCTATCCCACAAACAAAAACCTTCATGATGTTTTGATGTAATCACAATGTATTTCATCCCTGCTGCTTTCGCTGTTTTGGCAATAAGGTCAGCATCGAAATTTTGGGGATTAAATGTTGCCGTTTGCATGGCATAAACCTGGGCCGGAATATCAGCTTTAGATTGAATCCACTCGGCATATCCTTCTTGAACTTCTCCTTCCCATTCGCCTCCAAGCTGACTATATAAACCGAAATGTATAAACATTCCAAATTTTGCATCATCGAACCATTTTAAACGTTTTTCAGTTTCATTTTTTGATTCGTTCAGATAATTGACTTGTGCAAATAGCAAAGTATTTGTTAATGCAAATAATAAAAATACAGTTAATCTTTTCATGCGTTTATATTTATAAATTTAGTTGATAACATGATCCTATAATTATACCCTTGTGTGCCTTTCTGTAATAAGTAGGCCCTTAATTTGCTCAGGCCATGCCCACCTTGCCAGCGAGGTAGTTTGGTTTCATTTTGCAAAAGTTTATTAAATAATGACATTTGTTTTTACTGTAAAGAATCGACCTTGATTAATCCATGGCGATTCGATTTATTCCTTTAATACAAGTACCCAATCATTATTAGGTTCCGGATTACCAAGAGCTTCAAAAGTGAAATTTCCACTCCCAGTTCTAAGTCCTGTAAGAAAGGGAGTAGGTTTATCATACTCTTTGTCCTTAACAATCCACTTACCATTTCGCGGGTTAAACCAATAAGCGTTCATTTCTCCAGGTTTAAGACGAGTCAAATTAAGTGTAATGTTTCTACCATTTGCACTATACACTATCGCCCACTTACCATTCTTTCCACGCATAGCGGTAAGTCGATCTGATCTGGCTCCATCTTTACTTTGTTCTGAATCAGGGCCACCGTCTCCATCACCAACTGTCATTCCGTCACCTATAGTTTCACCCTGATCTCCAATAATCAGTTCTTGATCAGGTATTCTATTTAGAAACTGATTATCGGTCCATATCTCACGGCAGACCAAATAGAGATTACCCATTTGCCATGCGCCTGGCAGATTGGCTATTTTTCGCCATTCAGGAGGGAACAGCCAGTTATCATTGCCATATGTACTTCCAAACCCACCTGCAAGAACAGTTTGATATGCTTGATAGCGAACAGCCCAAGCACTGGTTGCACCTTCATATCGTCCTTCAAATAACCAGGTAGGTTTAACAGGTTTTAGGTTATAATCGTGGGGTAATGAGACAATCTGGTCGTAGGGTGTATCCTGAATCGAATTGAAAGACAACCAGGCCTCGTTATGAAACCATTCTGATGAATTAGGGGCCCATTTGCGTGGATGATATGAGATTAGCAAATCGTTGTAATCTGCATTCCCATCTTGATGTTTTACCCCCATCACTCCGTCTGCCAGCCCCTCAGCCATTGCACTCCAAACCGTTCGATAATCATGTGACCCATCCGCGTTGTTGTAGATAGCAGAACGGTCTCCTCCTAACATCCAAAGTACATTATCTTTACTTCCATAGCGCTCCCCCAGCCAAAATCCATAATTATATGCGTTTGTTTTGTTGAAAATAATGTGATCATCTGGCGTTGGCCCATTATATTTACCAGAAACCCAATTCCCCCAAGTCGGATTTAGACAGGTGTACATTCCTTTTTTAGCAGCAAGATTAATGGTAAAATCCACATGATCCCAATAATCATATTCCGTTTGATTCATTGGGTTATTGCCTTCTGTTGTATTCGGCCTTGACAAATCTGGGTTTCCGTAAGAATCGCAAGCAAAAGGCAACTTACCATATGCTGAAGTGTCATTTTGAAAACTGTATTGAACTCCTACAAATTCGTCTGAAATTTTATTATTGAAAAGAACGAATGATATCATATTGAACTTTTGGCTCAATAATATGGTTAATAGTTCATCTATCTCCTCACGTTTCCCATTTTGAATCAATTTCCAAGCAGTATAATTGTTAATGAGTACAGGTTTTCCCTTGTTAGTTTCCAACAGATGCGAGTTTAAATGACTTACCCGTAGTTTACCAGAACTTATTTCACTTTTAACCTGATTGTTTTTCAACTTATTGAAACATGAGCTATTGATTATAATCAGTAATAATATGCCGGTTATAATCTTTATTTTCGCTTCGCTGAATACTAACTTTTTCATAAGTTTAAATTGCTATTAATTTTATGTTATTCACTCCAAAACTACAGTTACCGGATCCGGATAATTTTTCTTCTTATCATCCAATACCAGTACCCAATCGGTTCGTGCGCCACTTGAAGGTGGTACAAAAGCTTTGACTTTACCGGTATTTTTAAATGATGTAATCGGCAGGCTTTCTCCTTCGCGTGGGTTATACCAGTAACCATTGACAGTATCAGCAGAAATTTTTTTCAATTTCAGATGGATAGGATTTCCATATGCCGAATAAACGATTACAAATGAACCGTCCGTTCCTCTTGCTGATCTAATTTCATTTTTATCCTGACCATAGACATCAGCCAAAATATCCTGATCAGGAATCATTTTAAGAAATGGCCTTGACTCAAAAAGCCGGCGTACATACCCCATTTGCAATGCTCCCGGTTGGTGAATGGCTTCGTACCATGGAATACGGGCATTTAAAATCGGGCTGTGTTCAAGGCTCCACATCTGCCAGATATTGTTATTGCCATAGGTATGCCCCATAGCACCTGCCAAAACCGACCAGTAGGCAGCCTGACGAG
>CAYREN010000435.1:0-4275 GCA_964423255.1 uncultured Roseivirgaceae bacterium
GGGTATAAGAGATGTTTATATTGGCAACAAAATTCTTCTTTCACCCTTTGAGGCCAATCGTATAAAGAAACAATTTTCCATTGCGGAACATAAAAAGAAGGAAGAGGAAAGGAAAAAGTGGGATTTGCGTAATATGCAACAAAATTTGACTTTTCTTGACCGTAATAAGCATAAGAAAGGCGTGTATACTACAGTCAGCGGCCTGCAGTATGAAATACTGCGTGAGGGCAAAAGACGGATGCCGCAAAAAACCGTCAGCGTAACGGTACGTTACCGTGAATATCTTATTGATGGTGACCTTGTTGATATTAAAAGTAAGCCTGTAACTATTAACATAAATAAACAGATACCAGGCTTAAAAGAGGGACTGCGTTTAATGACTATAGGTGGGAAATATCGTTTTTTTATTCATCCCAGGCTGGCCTACGGTGGTCTTGGACATGGCAGCCATATAAAACCATTTGATGTAGTGATTTATGAAGTTGAACTTTTGAAAGGCAAGTAACGGTAATGGCAATAAATTTTTTACAGTCTTGCACCTCTCGCTTTGAAATCTAACAATCGTTCTTTTAGGTTTGGAATTCTTGCCAGTTTTTTGTCCAGTTCCTGTTTGGCAAATTGGTATAGCTCGAAATCATATTTGTTTAATTCACAGAATTGTTTATAGAAGGAATTGGATAACTGTCTCTGCATATCCTGTAATCGTGATTGTAGACATTGGAGGCGACTGGTGTTAACATTCTTGGGTTTGTAAGAGAAGTCAAGTACCCCAAATGCGGGCATTAGCAAATATTCAGCCAAAACCATACTTTCATCAAATCGTTCAACCATTCCTACTATCTTGATCTGCCTTATGCGTTTTCGGGCAACGGCTAAGTTGTTGGTGGTAAGTCTGTTCTGTTGTAGTTGTATTCCTTTATAATAAGACAGCATCAAGGCCTGGTAGTTAGTCACTACACTCAGACTGCGATTGTTAGTTAATGTTTGAAAAAAATCTTGCATATTTAGATTTGCATCTTTTAGCCCGGTACGTCCGTTTCCCCCGGTTGTTTTCTCTTCTGAATACACAGCAAAGGCTCTCTTTTTTTCGTAATTGTATACGGAATAGGCTCTGTCCAAGGGGTGGCGGAGGAATAATATTCCGTATATTTTTTTTTGTGGGATGTGAGGAGGTGGCAAGCGGAGTTGGTGGCTTGACAAAACGGAAATATTTGGATGCCGACTAACAAAGGCCTTGAGATCGGTGTTGTGGTAATTATTATAGGGGTTTGAAAAATCGTCAAATTGCTTAAACCTGTCGCCGAAATTTCTTTGCAATGCCCATTCAACGGTGGTTCCGGCATTTTTGAAAAAATGGAAATGGATAAGGAGAGGCGACGGATTGATAAATCCACATAGTTTCCCAAACATATCATCTATTTGTGTTTTTTTGCTAAAATAAGATATTGACCGCCCAGGGGTATTGCAGAGAAATAGGGCTCGCAAAATCGTAACGCGTTCAGAAGCCGTGGAAATATGAAGAGGTAACTAATCGATATGACTGAAAATCCAGCTTCTGAAAGCATTTTTTTGGCGGAAAATGGCCGGAGCATAATGCACCCTTGGTCAAACTTAACTCGGCTCATAATTATCCTGGTGGCTGGATTGTACGGGTTATTTTCCCATAAGGCGAACATGCCGCCAGGATGGAGACTGTGATAAATATATTTTACCGTTGACAGCCGTTTGTTGGGAGCAACATGGTGGAGTACCCCATTGGTATAAATGAGGTCAAAGTGCTCATGGGGTGGGGTGCAGGGAGTTGTGAAGGTCATATTCGTCTCATTGTAATGTTGCCGCGCCAAGTCGATTGAACGGGAGGATGGATCAACGCCGATAATTTTATCGGGGTGGAAGGTGTTGAATAAAATTGGAACAGTTGATCCGTCTCCGCAACCATAGTCCATAATCGTATGTGCTATAAAGTCAGCAGTCTTTAATTTGCGAGCCAACCATCTAACTCTTCCTGTGGCGAAATAAGATTTATTCTCACCGGTAAGGGAAAGGCCTTGGGCAAGGTTATTGTCATAGTCTTCGACGTATTTATCAAAGGTGTCTTGGTGGGGGGCATGAGTCATAATTACTTTCGTTTCAGTCCAAGAATACTCAGAAAAAAGCTGGAAAAAATAATTTGTACGCCTAAGAGAATAAAGGTAACAGCCGGGATTATCCTTTCTCTATTAATAGAGGGTGGTAGGCTGCTATAACTATATTGATGCCATTCCCAAAGAGCCGATAACAGGAAGATCAAACCAATAGAAACCACGAGTAGACCTGTCAATATGCCCGTCTCCAGTTTAACAAATCTAAAAAGTCCGTATAAGAATTTTTCACCAGGTAAAAAACCTGCCATAATCGCAAAGACCTTAGTAAAAAAATAAAAGGCAATAAGCTGGAATCCTATCAGAATATTCATGGCAGATATTAGATAGGTGTTGGGGCCCAAAGAGATATTGTTGCCAAAGAGTATGATGGGATTATGCCATAATCGGGCAAAAAAATACCCGCCAGTCATAAAGAGTATGATTCCAGGCCAGAGAAAGAGCCATTTAGGAGAGTACATGAGCATAAAACGCAGATGCCGCCAGCCATCTCGCCAGCTTCTTAAATGAGGAGGTCTGTTTCGGCCGTCCGGATAGAGGGTTATTGGTATCTCGGCTATCCTCATCTTAAGCAAGGTCGCCTTAATCACCATTTCTGAGGCGAATTCCATACCGGTAGTGTGTAAATCCATTTTCTCAACAGCTTCTTTGGTGAAGCCGCGTAATCCGCAATGGAAATCGGTAATGGGAGATTGAAAGAATAAGCGGCCAATGAAAGAGAGGAGTGGATTGCCAAGCAGGCGGTGTTTTAAGGGCATGGCGCCAGGCATTATTGAGCCGCCTCCCATGGGCAAACGGCAGCCCATTACAAGGTCAAAGCCCTGGCGAAGTTTGGCGATGAAAGGAGCAATGTTACTAAAATCATAACTACAATCGGCATCACCAATGATAATATATTTGCCAGAGGCGGCGGCAATACCGCCGGCAAGAGCGGCACCGTAGCCTTTTAAGGGGATATTAATAACTTTGGCTCCACAAATTCTGGCAATTTCTTTAGAATTGTCAGTGCTGCCGTTATCTGCAATGATAATTTCTGTGGATATGTTGTTTCTGGCAATACCAAGTTGTGCCTTTTGAATGCAGCATTTTAGAGTTGCTGATTCGTTTAGGCATGGCATGATGATTGATAATTCTGGCATGAAATTTCCAAAAAAAAGGAGCAACTCTGAAGAGCTACTCCTTTTTTCTTCCGTTTTTTATTTTAATAATTAGGGGAAATATACCTTTATAAAGCCGCTATTCTCTCTGTAGGGCGGAGGATTAATAACCTTCCAGTGATTGTCAAAATAATCGATGAAAACCCATATAAATTTACCGTTGGCATCAGTCTTTAAATCTGTCGTCTTGAAAATTCTGATGATACGCCTTTCACCGGTTGCTGGCGGGGTATCAGTCATCTTGCCGTAAACGGAGCCTGTTGTCGCATCTGTAGAGCCATTTAATAATATCCACTCTGAATTGGAGCCTGTGGCTTTAAAGAAATATATATGCAGGTAGGCATCATCTGCTGCGGTATGACCGGCGCCATAATAAGCGGCTTTTGCTGCGTCATTATAATCGGGGTCGTATGAATAATCATCAATTTGAATAGTGGTTGAACCGATTGCTGTAATTTTAACATTACGTGTGCCGTGTGTAACTATGTTTGCCATGGGATCAACATCAGTACTGTAATTACACGTTACCCAACCACCCTTAGTTGATTTAGTGGAGTCCCATCCAGCACGAACAGGTGGGTAAGTAAAAGCATCATTTAACATGTTTTGGTACGAGGATGGATCATTATCTGATGCTCGGGCGTAGTAATAGGACATAGTTCCACCTGAGCCGTTACCGATTATTTTATTGGCGGGGTACACATGAGTTATTGTGTAACTAGTAACGGGGCTATCGTGCATGATAACTTTATTCCACGTCTCTCCACCGCCGGCAAAAGTCATATTTAGTATTCCTGCACTTTTTGTGTCATGGCCGCCAAATGCAGCATGTTTGACCGGGTCTATAGCGTCATCATCAGTGCCGTTAAATTTAAAAACCATGGTGTCAGCATCTAAATTAAAGCATTTGATGCCCATTTTTGGTCTGACATTGGGGCTGGCAATAGCCAAAGCCTCTGCCTTGGTTTTAACTTTAC
>CAYREN010000436.1:0-4262 GCA_964423255.1 uncultured Roseivirgaceae bacterium
ATTGTGTATAATAATTTTGCCCACTCCAGTTATATACTTCAACGTGTAAATAACTATGTTTTCAAAGACATTGAAGGGTTGATGAATAATATTTCCCTTGTAACTACTCACTTAAGGAATAAGCTCATCGAAGATAACATTAAAGATGTTGAAAATAGATCACTTGAATTAATAAAAACAAAAAATAACAAGGTCTATATTGAAGATGCTGAAGGGAAACCCTGGAGATTATTCAATTTTATAAATGATCATAAAGTATTTGATGGGGCTCCTAATACCGATATTGCTTTTGAAGGAGCGAGGATGTTTGGTAAATTTATTAATGATCTATCCGACCTCAACACAAATAATATTGTCGAAACCATACCTAATTTCCACAATATTGCCATTCGGTTAGACAATCTTGAATTATCCATTGAACAAGATGTTGCTGAAAGGGTTTCGCATGTGAAAGATGAAATAAACTATGCGAGGTCCAGAAGGGAAATTATGAGCAGGATTCTTAATCTTGGTGAAAAAGGTCTAATTACCCAGAGAATTGTCCATAATGATACAAAAATAAATAACGTGCTATTTGACCATAGCAATAAGGGAATATGTGTTGTCGACCTTGATACAATTATGCCTGGTTTTGTCCACTACGATTTTGGGGATGGAGTGAGAACGTGTGCAAATACAGGACTTGAAGATGATGTCGATTTAAAAAATGTATCTTACGACCTTGAGATGTACAAGGCTTTTAGCCTCGGGTTTATAGAGTCAGTAAGTTCGGTATTAAATGATGTTGAAAGAGCCACTCTTGCTCAAGCTGCATTATTATTCCCATTTATAATGGGTGTTAGATTTTTGACTGATTATATATCAGGAGATATTTATTACAAGACAAAATATGAAAACCACAATATGATTAGAGCCAAAGCTCAATTAAAGTTAACTTCAGATGGCGAAAGCAAATTGAAGGAATTAGAGAAAATCGTAAAAAATGCTTAGCCTGCTTACTGCAAAAGAAAAGTTTGATATATCTGTATTGATAATTTCCTAATAAAATAAACCTATGCCAATTCATTTATTCACAACACTTAATTTCTCTTTAGAAATACGAATTGCACAAATTCTCCTGAGTATAAGTAATATTTGAAAATTCTATTTTTTATCAAGATTGGCTTGAATGGTTGCCTCAATCTCTTTAAAATACTTGATGGTTTCTACCTTCAATTCCATAGTTGAGGCTTCATCACAAGCAAGTACAGCATACTGATGCAATTGCAACATGGAGACTGTCCACATATGGTTGACGCCACCTTCTACAACTTCACGCAAAGCCCTGGCTTTGTTGTAACCTGTTATAATCAACAATACTTCCTTAGCATCCATCACAGTCCCTACACCAACAGTAAGCGCCGTTGTCGGAACTTTAGACACATCATCGTTAAAAAATCTCGCATTGGCCTGAATGGTATCCTGGTTGAGTGTCTTAATTCTTGTTCTTGAGGTTAGAGAAGAGCCTGGTTCATTAAAAGCAATATGTCCGTCGGGTCCAATACCTCCAAGAAATAACTTGATGCCACCATAGCTCAATATTTTTTCTTCGTATTGCTGGCATTCTTCCTCAAGATCAGAGGCATTACCGTTGAGAATATTAATATTTTCTGGTAATATATCAATATGATCAAAAAGATGTTTATGCATAAAAGAATAGTAGCTTTCTGGATGATCTTGATCTAAACCAACATATTCATCCATATTGAATGTCACCACATTTTTAAATGAAACGTCACCTTGCTGATATCTTTTGATTAGCTCCGTATAAGTTAATATTGGAGATGAACCTGTTGGCAATCCCAGTACAAATGGATTATCAGCAGTAGGGTTGACAGTATTTATTTTTTCAATAATATAATCAGCAGTCCATTGACATACTTCTTCCTTTTGGGTTTTGATGACTATTCTCATATTAAGATATTGTAATTATTTAAAAATGTTTAAAGAATTTCTATTCTTGATTAGTGAACAAAAGTATAAAATGTTTTGATTGGAATGGGTGTTTTTTATTTCAAAAAAATGTGCTTTTTTTTAATATCTCTAAGAGAAAACCTCAACATTTAAAATGTTGATTATTGCGATCTTTCAATTTTTTTCTACTTGTTGATGCTTTGGCATCAACTCACAGAAATAAAATTAGAATCTCTACAATATTTATCCATTATATAAAAAATGATGTGTTCTCTTAGAGACACTAATTATAAATATTTACTTTTGAGGAGTTTCTTAAAATCATATTATAAAATGAGTAAAAAAGCGAAAAAATCCATGTTAGATTCCAATCTTTCCAGTCTCAATTATCCCAATGCAGCCGACATCAAATCTTACTTACGTTTTGAAAAAATACCAATAACTATTTACAACGACTCAGATTCTGCTTCAGTTGCTATCGCAAATAAAGTAGCCTCAATAATTAAAATAAAGCAATTGAGAAATGAGAAATGTCTTATAGGTTTCGCAGCAGGATCAACTATGGTTGCTTTTTATGAAGAATTGGTGCGCTTACACAAAAAAGAAGGGTTGAGTTTCAATAATGTGCTTTCATTTAATATTGATGAATTTTACCCAATGAAGGCAGATTCAATACAAAGTTATGCCAAGTTTTTGCACGAATACTTATTTGATCATATTGATATATTACCAGAGAATATCAATGTGCCCGATGGTTCAATACCTTTGAGAAAAGTAAATGATTTTTGCGAAAATTATGAACAAAAAATTGACGGCAATGGTGGGCTTGATGTAATTATTCAAGGGTTAAGCAGTCGTGGGCATACTGGCTTTAATGAGCCAGGATCACCAATAGATTCCAAAACCAGGTTAGTTACACTTGATAGATCTACCATTGTATCTGCGGCAAGTGATTTTTATGGTGAGAAAAACGTGCCGAGAAAGGCCATCACTATGGGAATTAGTACCATGTTTAAGGCCAAAAAAGTATATTTGATGGCCTGGGGCGAAGGAAAGTCGTCCATAATTAAAGAAATTGTTGAAGGCGAAAATACCGACCAAATTCCAGCGAGCATTTTACAAGATCATGAAAATGCCACCATTATTCTTGATGAAGCATCTGCCGACGATCTTACAAGAGTAAAAACTCCATGGATTGTTGATATCCCAAAATGGGATGAAGAAATGATTAAAAAAAGTGTGGTTTGGCTGTGCCACAAAACAGGTAAACCGATTCTTAAGCTTACCAACAGAGATTACAATGATCATAACATGAATGACCTTGTTACTGAAGTTGGCACTGCCTACGATATAAATATAAAGGCGTTTAATGAATTGCAAAATACCATTACAGGATGGCCTGGAGGAAAACCAAATGCAGACGACTCCCATAGACCTGAAAGAGCCCAACCGGCAAAGAAAAAAGTAGTGATCTTTAGCCCACATCCAGATGATGATGTTATATCTATGGGTGGCACTTTTATCAGATTGGTAGATCAGGGCCATGATGTGCATGTAGCATATCAGACTTCCGGAAATATAGCAGTGTTTGATGATGATGTCATTCAGCATACTGATTTTTTCCGTGAGGTTGACAAAGCTATGGGTGTTCAGAATGAGGCAGCAGCAAATTTGTACGATAAAGTGAGTAAATACATCAAGGAAAAGAAGCCTGGAGAAGTTGATAAACCCGAAGTGAAAAAAATCAAGGCTTTGATAAGAAGGAGTGAGGCACGTGCAGGTTGTCGCGATTCAGGTTTGACTGATGATAAAGCTCATTTTTTAGATTTGCCATTTTATGAAACCGGCCAAGTAAAGAAAAATCCGGTGGGCCCTGAAGATGTTAAAATCATTAAAGATTTATTACTCGAAATAAAACCTCATCAGATATTTGCTGCAGGTGACCTTTCAGATCCTCACGGAACACACCGTGTTTGTCTTGATGCGATATTTTTAGCATTGGATGAGCTAAAAAAAGAGCCATGGATTAAAGACTGCTGGGTATGGCTCTATCGCGGAGCATGGCATGAATGGCCAATCAATGAAATAGAAATGGCTGTACCCATGAGCCCTGATGAATTGATGAGAAAACGAAAAGCCATATTTAAACACCAGTCACAAAAAGATGCTGCATTATTCCCGGGGTCTGACAGCAGAGAGTTTTGGCAAAGAGCAGAAGATAGAAACACCGGACTTGCCAAACAATATGATCAAATGGGGCTGGCAGAATATGAAGCGATGGAGGGATTTAAAAGGTATTTTTTCTTGTA
>CAYREN010000437.1:0-4261 GCA_964423255.1 uncultured Roseivirgaceae bacterium
CTTATCTATTTTAATAATATATCCTCCTGTCAGATCATCATCTGAATTTTCTTCTTTTGTAAGTTTACTTATATCTACTCTGTTTTTATCTCGTTTTATTTTTTCAATTAACACGTAGACACCCATGTAAGAATTATTTACAAACACTTCACATAGTCTTGTTCGTGGTGAATATCTACCCAATTCACTTCCCAATTTATAACTCAAAACGTTTCTAATTAGGGATTTGTCAGAATATGGTGCATACAATACCCAGTCTTCTTCAGACGGAAGTCCAAGAATAGAAGCAGAAGTATCTGCACCGGAAGCAGTCCATAGTTCTACGGCGTATTGTTTTTTAGGAAATGATTGAGAGGAAGAACCTCTGAGTTCTATTCCAATATTTCCATTATATCCATTTATTGGGTCATCTACATGATTTATTAATCCCTGACCTTTATTAATAATTTGCATAGAGGCAACTATTTTAGGTTCATCAGGAATTGCGTTTCCCATAGTGTTAATTTTAATTATAGGAAGATTTGATGAATTGAAGTTGATTGGTGGTTGAAACCAATCTGGGATATTTTGATAAGTAGTTGTACTTACGTTTAAACCAACATTGAGAAAAAAATTCGAGCTAAGGTCTGAAGATGTAGTCTTTATGTTATGTACCTGGATCGCCAGGATATTTTCACCCGGAATAAGGTATTCAATTATTTCGGACTTCGTTAATATGATTTCATCTGGATATAATCCTTGATATAAACTTGCTTCATGTTGTGAATCAGCGAGTTGATCAAAAGAGGGACGATTCCCGCTTATACCGCTTCTTGAAAATTCTTTTCCATTAAGATAAGCCACAAATGCATCATCATAATCAGCTAAAAAACGACTTCTTCAATTTGAGAAATGTCTGTGATACTAAATTTTATACGTAAGTAAATGGAACTTATGTTACTAACGACTGTGCTGTCATCATCGTCTCCAAAACCAAACCCTCCCTTTCCGCTAGTCCATGTTTCGTCATTAAAATCATCATTTATCCAATCGGTAGAAGGTTCGGTTGTTCCCTCAAAATATTTCCATTGATTATTGGGTTTAACAAATGATTCCCAATGATCAACAGATGTTTGAGCAATTAGATTTGGACAGAGTAAAAGGAATAAGACGAATAATTGGTAATGAATAAATTTCATATTGGTGGTTAAAAATCTATCCAATTATACAAAATAGAAAATTAAGCTATTTGTATGGAATGAAACAATTGTCAAATAATATTATTCATTTTTTAGCCTTTCAATTATTAACCTGACATCTCTTTTTTCAAAAATGGTGATAAAGAATAAGATACCATTTAAAATAAAACCAGGGGGATGCTTAATCATTTTGCTTATGCCTACGACTTTTTCATCAATTTCCTTAATACGACTTTTTCTATCATTATTATTCAAAAGAGCCAATTCTAATGCATTGACCCAAGCAAAATCTCTGGCTTTTTTAATACTAAAGTTTATTATCTTTTCGTCTTTTCTAAACCAAAATATATCTGCCAGGTTCATAATAAAAGAAGCCTTTCCAAGTCCTTTTTGAATTATATTGGTGAGGTCAGCTAAAATTTGGTTCACTTTCATGAAGTCAATTTTTAGGTTTATGATTTCAATTCCTTTTGCCACCTTTGCTGCGGCGACTGCTAAATCTAAATTTATATGTGCATTCATTCCTAACAAGATGTGCTGGATAATGGCTAATCGATCCATTCTGGAATTAAATGCAAAAGCCCAGGAATTTGATATCACTATTTTTCTTTTATAATTCCAGTACGCCTCAATGTATAAATTAGCAAAGGCAACATCAAACTCCTCCATGCATTTGGGGTTTTTAAATTTCCCATTATTAATCCCATCTTTTATTTCAATGGTGGTCCTTTGATATACATATGCAAAAACACCTAAGTAATTTTTTTGATCAATGGTTTCATTAATTATAAAATCAAGATTGTCAATTACTTCATCTATTGTTTTTGCGGGTGTGAATTTTAGTGGAAGATTTACAGACATATGATTAATAGTTATCTTTTTGGATTATTATGACTTTTTATGGCTGACACATTGATGGATTTCAATATATGAAAAAATTTTTATTGTTGGGATTTTGAGTATTTAGAAATTACTATCATTTTGTTCTATGATATCAATATTTCCAAAAGAGTGATGGCTGTAAAGTACCTCTGATATCACGAATATATGTACTCTGTATTTGCTTTGATCACACATATTATCCTGAGTGGTAACTTCGATATTAAAGCCTATTTTTTTTGCTGACACGCCATTTGGCTGAACAGTTTTATTTGCCATCCAGCAAATATGAATTGCAGAGTTTTGTTAGACTAAAAGATGAAAAATCAAATGAAAAACTCCTCTTCAAATTAATTTAACCAGGGCTATAATAACCTTGAAGTGAGCTACTGGTACTAGTTAAAGGAAATCTTAGTGATCAATAATTTTGAGTGTAGCTTGACTTACCATGAAATTTAATGTCGGCTGAATTCGCAAAAGTTTTTTATATAATTATTGATCAAGTAAAAATTGCTAATTGGACACCAAATTCCTTGGTAGATAATTGAGAGAATTAAATTAAAAATTCTACAATTGTGAATATTTTATATGTCAAATAAAGAAGAGAATTGAGATGGTTATAAGTGGATTACAACAAATTGGAGTAGGTGTAACAAATATGCCGGATGCATGGGCTTGGTACAGGAAATATTTTGGAGTAGATATCAAAATATTTGAAGAAGAAGCCATAGCAAGTCTTATGTTGCCATACACTGGAGGCAAACCTCAGAGCCGACGGGCAACACTTGCACTCAACTTGCAAGGCGGAGGTGGATTTGAGATTTGGCAATATACCCAAAGAAAATCCTTGAAGCCAATTCATAAGCTTGTTCTTGGTGATTTAGGATTATTTGCTGCCAAGATAAAGTGCAAAAGTGCTCAGAAGACTTATGATTCATTTCATGCAGCAGGATTAAAATTAATAAGCGAAGTCCATCAATGTCCAGCTGGGATTAATAATTTTTTTATGGAAGATCCATATGGAAATATTTTTAATATTGTTGAAAGCGACTCATGGTTTAAAAATGAAAATAAACTAACCGGTGGCAGCTTCGGTGCCATCATTGGAGTAACAGATATAGAAGTATCTAAGAAATTTTATAAATCAATATTGGGGTATGATGAGGTTTTATATGAAAAATCTGGAAAGTTTGAAGAATTGAATAGCATTTCAGGAGGAAGTCAAAGCTATGAACGAGTTTTACTAAAACATTCAGAACCTCGAAAAGGAAATTTTAGTCCGATTTTTGGCCCAAGCCAAATTGAGCTTGTCAAAGCTGTTGACAGAACACCAAATAAAATATATGAAGGCAGGTATTGGGGTGATTTAGGATTTATTCATTTAACTTTTGATATCATTGGGTTTGATGAACTTAGAGATATTTGCTCTAATGCCGGATATCCTTTTACAGTAGATAGCACAGCAAATCAAGATGGTGAAAGTTTTGATATGGGTGAGGCTGCAGGTCATTTTTCATACATTGAAGATCCAGATGGCACACTCATTGAGTTTATTGAAACGCACAAAGTTCCTATTGTAAAGAAATTTGGTATTTACTTGAATCTTAAAAATAGAAATCCCGAAAAACCATTGTCAAAATGGATTCTAAGAGCATTCGCCTTTAACAGAGTAAAGAGTTAGAAAGCAATTCATTAATTAAGCATTTATCATTATATGTGTGTTGGCTCAAAACATTATGAGAAAATAATAATATGTTTTCAACTTATACTGTAGAATTGCTATTTTGGTATAAATTAAAACAACAGTTCTAATCCATAATTTATTCCAATGAAAATACTACTCACAATTCTGTCATTAACATTGTATTTCAACCTTTGTGCACAAAACAATTTCAATGGGTTAAATACCAACATGTCTAACCTTTATATGACTTCTGATGCAAAGACCAGAAGCATATCTCCTGAAAATTTTACTGGTGAAAAAGGCAAAGGCGGCATGGCAAAACTCGGCGAAGGCGCAGCTTCTCATGAAGCAAGAGAATTGGGGCAGGGTTGGAAGGTGAGTCCATACATCATGATCGAACCAGGTCAAACATACACCCTGGCAGAGATTGATGGGTCGGGAAGCATTCAGCACATTTGGATGACACCTACGGGAAATTGGCGTTTTTACATTATTCGATTTTATTGGGATGATGAGACAG
>CAYREN010000438.1:0-4250 GCA_964423255.1 uncultured Roseivirgaceae bacterium
GACATGGCTACTCCGCCTATTTTTAATATTTTGCGACGATCCATATTTTTCATAATGAAGTTTTACTAATAACAGCAATGATAGGAAAATCTATTTATTGGTTTTAAAATATATTTAAAAACTTTGCACTTTATAGTATATTGCTTTAACATTTGTAATTCACAAGTATTTCTCATTTGCAGATAAGTAAAATCGTTGGAGGACATAATTTATAGTTCATTATAATTTTCAATAATTAACTCCGAAATTTTTCAAATGGAGTAACTCATTAAATTTTTTCAACACCCAATCCCGACAAGCCTAATGGAGCCATAAAACCTTCATCTAAAGTTAATCCTCCTTTTGCTATATCCTCACCCTGATCCAAACTCCCATCGAGGTCAATATATCGAGGTCAATATAATGCGTGTTTTTGCATGCAAATGCTACATGTAGGGCTGCTGAGATACTAATGACACTTTCATCGTTGCCACCCAAAAATAGATTTATATTAGTAATATTGTTCGATGACAGGGACTATTTTATCAATACCTTCTTGCAGTGGTAGCAATACAGCTATTTTTAATTTTTTTTCATATTTCTTCTGATATGCAAAAGCTTCTTCTTCTCTGCAATCTTAGGTGTTCAATACCACCGCGATTACCTTTGAATTGTATTGGCTGGTAAGCTCTATTTCGTTGTAAACATCCAGCATATTTTAACTAATTGCTATGATTTCATTTTTGAAACCTTGTGGGAATGTTGTATGGTAAGAAATGAGCGTTTTGACTTGATTTTTATTTCAAGAATAATAAAAACAAACAGTATTACCACCACGCTTTGGGCATGTTTTCTATATCTTCAAATGCATTGTTCACTCCTCCGGCAGGACCATAAAAAACACTGCCGCCATAGGTAGTAAGAAACAACATTCCCGGATTGTTAATATCTGGAATGGCTCGCTGGCCCCATTTAAACCGGTAGCCTTCAATTCTTTTCCAGCTATTGCCATAATCATCGCTCCGAAATGCTGCATTTTGAAACGTATTGATAAATATCTCGTTTGGTTTTTCAGGATTCATCCCGGCGGCATTTACACGATAATTGTCACGAAAGCATTGATTCCATGTCAGTCCTCCATCTGTTGTTTTTAATACTCCGCCATGAACATCCTTCCCGTTCAATGTTTGCGGCCAGCAGCTTAGATACATGATCTTAGTATTAACGGGATCGATGAGTAAATCATGAGGACCTTTTACTCCATGTGGAAGTTGAACAGGACTCCAGCTTTTCGCGTCATCATCACTGAAATACAATACACCATCCACTATTTTATTCCCGGACTTGCCCCTGGTCATTAATACAAACAATCTTCCGTTGGTATTTCTTCGAAGCTGCCACGCATATCTATTGTTTCCCAGCCCGCTATTAGACTCATTCCAGGAAAAGCCGCCGTCTATTGATTTGTAAACACCTCTATCAAATGCACTTACATACATGATTCTTGCATCCAACGGTGAATCGGGGTCTATTAATATGTTTGTACAAACTGAATTTTCAGGGATACCCTTATTGCTTTTTTGCCAACTTTTACCGCCATCATCAGATCGGGCTACTCCACCTTTAAATCGTTCAAAGCCTCTGGGGCCAAACATTTTATCCCTGGGCAAATCATGGGCATTTGCCCATACCGACCATACACGCCCCTTGATTTTAGGGTCAAATTCAATCCAATAGCAGGTGTTTTGCCAGGGTCTTGGGATGTTATTCAGCGCATGGAACCAACTCTTTCCTCCATTAAATGTATGGAATAGTCCCATATCGGTATAGCTAATGAAGAAGTGATCCTTATTGAAAGGATCGAAATGAACTCCATAAGAAGTAGTGACATCAAGACCTCCGCTGGCAAAGGATCCATCAGACTGATTGTGGCTATATAATTGTTGCCATGTTTTTCCGCCATCCTTGGTTTTATAACCGCGCCCATTGTCTCCGGCCATACAAATGTTTGGATTTCCTGGCGATACAGCAAGGTGAATAGGACTCCCTCCCCAACCCGGATCAAAGCTTTGCTCCATCCAGGATCCTTCAAAATTATCTGTGATATATCCTCGGGGGGAGGACGAGCGCAATACCGGTTTCCAGTTTTCTCCACCGTTTTCAGTTTTAAGTATGGTGTATTGCATTTCGGGGGTACCGTCTTCCATTGCGGTTGGTATATTCACAGAAATATAGGCCACACCAGGTTGAGACTTACATACGGCAAGGCCTCTCCTGAAAGTCGGTAATTTGCCAGATGTGACACGGTCAAATAATCCTTTATTTATTTGAGTCCAGCTTTTACCTATGTCTTTACTTACATACATTCCCCCATGCGCCTTTCCATTTGTATTACTAAAAGAAGATTGAATATAAATTCTGCTTCCCAATTCATCTGTACCACCTTCAACGACAATTAATTTCTTTACAGGGAGCGGTAATTGTTGGACCTCCCCCGAAATTAAGTCAATCCGGGAGCAAGCGCTTTCTGTAAAAACTGTTACCTTATTTGGTTGTCCATGGATACTTCCCGGGAAAATGGCCTTTACACTTTGGCCGAGGATTTTGTGTTTAAATTTCCAACTTTTTCCATAATCAGTTGACATGACCAGCATAGCAGTTAAATCATTTTCACCTTTGCCACCTATATAGGATTTCAACGGCGAGAGGCCTAAAAAAATTCGATGATTATCCACAGGATCTATTTTCACCTTGTCTATACAGCCATCAATTGAGCCTTCGATGAATTCGGAAGGAAGAAGGTCTGTATTTTGTAAATCTTTTACGTTTTTAGCTTTACTGATATCCGGATAAATGATCCTCCAACGCTTTCCTTGATCCTCTGACCGGTAGAGCATACTCAATCCGGAACCACGATCTTCGCTGTGTCGGTAACCACGTGTGGCGGTGTAAATTGTATTAGAGTTTACCGGATCAAACTCAAAATCATCCGGAACCGTCCACAGGTTAAACATGCGCCAATTTTCACCTCCGTCCTTGGAGAGATATGCCCCTGTCATATCGCAATGGGTGAGGATCAGATTTTCGTCAAACGGACTAATGGTTGGTAAGAGTACTCCACCGCCACCTCCGGGGCCTATCACTTTCCAAGGGATTGATGATGTATCTGAGCTTGTCTCCTGAACAATTGTCTTGTTTTCACTACTGCAAGCTGCGACAAAAAGAAAAATGGATAGGGCTAATGAATAAAAACGATATGGGCGGTAGGTGGGCATGATATTATTAATTTTCATTTCATTTTCTAAATAAAATTATAGAATTATAATTAAACTATAATAATGTTAAGAAACTAAATAGAAAGAAAAAATAAGTTAATAATTTGCGGTAAAAATAAAGTACATTAAATTTAGATTCACTATACGGCTGTGGAAAAAAATCCTTCAGGTCCCGAGGCAAAGTTTTTACTGTTTCAAATTATGTGTTCAAAGAGATTATTGATCGTTTTTGGGATTCTTCTAATGGTTTTTTCATATGGTTGGTTATGTTCCCAAGAAACCATTCCATCAGTAAAAGAAGAAGGAATATACTTTCCTCCCTCAGATTTACAGGGTGGATGGAGAACGGCAACAACAGATGAAGAAATACTTCAGGTTGCCGGTATGAGGAAAAGTAAACTGGTCGATGCTTTCGAGTTTGTCAGAACAACAACAAAAAACGGGGGGCTACTTGTTGTCCGGAATGGATATCTTGTTTATGAAGATTATTTTGGGAAGGGACAACGTGAGGCAACGCCAAATCTGGGATCCTGTGGTAAATCGTTTACAAGTATCGCGGTTGGCATTTTGATGGTGGAGCATCCCGAACTGTTTCCCGACGGGTTGGATCAAAAAATCTTCACGCCGGCTTATTTTCCTGCAAAGGCTTTTCCGTTGCCCGATCCGAATATGGCAGATATAAAGCTTGGCCAGCTTTTGAGCTTTTCAGCAGGCATCAGGGGCAATAACCCTGTTTATATCAATGGCGTGCAGTCAAAAATCAACCCTGTTGGCCCGGATGGGTGGTACGGTATGACTGACGGATACGCTTTAGGACTGGAAGAAGGCAAAATGAATGATGTTCTTTTTAGCGCCAAAACACTCTGGTGCAAACCAGGTGGCGGTTATTCCTATGCGACAGCATCCATCCACAATGCATCTGTTATGGTGCGTCATATTTCTGGAATGGAGTTGGAAGATTATATTGAAATTCATCTTTCTAAATCTTTAGGATGG
>CAYREN010000439.1:0-4247 GCA_964423255.1 uncultured Roseivirgaceae bacterium
TGATGTATTAAGCAATGACCCTGATGCAACATGCCCAATATGTGGCATGGATCTGGTAATTATTGAAAATGTCTCTGGTGAAGAAGGCATTGTATCTATTTCTCCGCGAGTCATTAATATGCTTGGGGTTAAAACCAGAAAAGTAAAAAAGAGAACCTTGTATAGACGTATAGACAGTGTAGGGAATATAAAATATGACGAAAACAAAATTCGTCATATTCATTTACGAACCGATGGATGGGTGGAGTATCTGGCTGTTAAAGCATTGGGGGAAAGAGTAAAAAAAGGTGATTTGTTATTCAAGGTTTATTCTCCAAAACTGGTTAATGCACAAGAAGAATTATTGCAATCGTTAAGCATGAAAAATACATCTTTATTGTTTGCATCACGAGACAGATTAATCTCGTTAGGAATGTCAAAACATCAAGTCCGGAAACTTGAAAAATCTAAAAAAGTCATCCCCCTGGTCAGTTATTATGCGCCACAAAGCGGCGTAGTCTCTGAATTGAATATTCGGGAAGGTATGTTTGTAAAACCGTCTCAATCAATCATTAGTCTGGTAAACATGATGACGATATGGCTAATAGCCAATATTTTTGAAAATCAGGCAGCCTGGGTGAAGATAGGTGATCGTGCAGAAGCAGAACTCTCTTTTATACCCGGAAAAATATGGGAAGGTACCGTTGAGCATATTTACCCGACTCTGGACTCCAGGACACGTAGTCTGGAAGTTCGCCTGCGGTTTGATAATCCGGACGAAATACTAAAAGTCAACATGTATGCGGACGTAAATATTTTTGTCGACCCCAAACGCAATGTACTTACCATACCACGCGAATCATTGATCCGTACTGGTGAAGGTGATCGCGTCATCATTGCGTTGGGTGACGGAAAGTTCAAACCCGTTTCAGTAAACGTTGGCATCGAATCAAATAATAAAATTGAAATACTGAATGGTCTGCAAGAAGGTGATGAAGTTGTTATATCCAGTCAGTTCTTGATCGATTCAGAAAGTAGTTTACGAGCCAGTTTATCGCGTTTGAGTGGTGACTGATTTTTTATCCCATAGTGACAATGAATATATCGATTAAATATTTATCGTCTCTCACAATGTCAGATATCATGAAAAATTTATCAACATACCAGGTGTACGCCTGCGGATTTATCACTACATCCACCTATTTTTTTGAAAATAAATGGCTATTCTCCTGTCAATATTACTCCCTGTATTTATTAAAAAGTATTCAAAAGTAATTAAAAATGATTGCACGTATTATTATCTGGTCCATACACAACAGACCGCTGGTTCTTCTTCTAACCTTTTTATTAATAGGTTGGGGAATTTTTTCTTTAATGCGAACACCGCTTGACGCGATCCCTGATTTGTCCGACCTACAGGTTATTATAAAAACCTCTTATCCTGGTCAGGCACCTGAAGTTGTAGAAGATCAGGTAACCTACCCTGTCACCACTGCAATGTTATCCGTGCCAGGTACAGTGGCAGTAAGAGGGTTTTCATTTTTTGGTGACTCTTACGTTTATGTCATCTTTGAGGACGGCACTGATATTTATTGGGCTCGCTCTCGTGTGCTTGAATATCTCAGTCAGGTGGCAAGCAGTTTACCAGACTCAGCCAAACCACAACTTGGCCCGGATGCAACAGGGGTGGGCTGGATATACCAATATGCGCTGGCTGATCGAACAGGTGGTCATGATCTCGCGCAATTACGCAGTTTGCAGGACTGGTTTTTGAAATATGAGCTACAAACTGTTGCGGGAGTATCTGAGGTAGCGACAGTGGGTGGCATGGTTAAGCAATATCAAGTTGTTTTAGATCCCGATAAACTGAGAATTTACGGAATCCCGCTGGAGAAAGTCAGAAAAGCGATACAGCGTGCTAATCAGGAAGTTGGCGGCTCGGTTATCGAGCAAGCTGAAGCGGAATATATGATTCGCGCCCGAGGCTATCTGAAAAGCGCGGCAGATCTCAGGCAAATCCCTGTCGGTATCAATAAAAAAGGGACACCTATTTTACTTGATGATATTGCCGATATTCGTTTGGGCCCACAAATGCGTCGTGGTATTGCTGAACTTAATGGTGAAGGTGAAGTAGTTGGTGCGATTGTTGTCATGCGCTGGGGAGAAAACGCACTGGATACCATTGAAGCAGTAAAATTAAAACTTGACCAGTTAAAAAAAGGATTACCTGATGGTGTAGAAATTATAGAAACATATAACCGTTCAATTTTAATTGAGCGAGCAGTAAGAAATTTAGGTGAAAAATTAGCAAAAGAATTCTTGATTGTTGCACTGGTCTGTGTTGTATTTTTATTTCATTTACGTTCAGCATTTATTGCTATTATCATTTTACCGATTAGCATTTTGATTGCTTTTATTATTATGCAAAAGCAAGGAATCACTGCAAATATCATGTCTTTAGGTGGTATCGCTATTGCAATAGGAGCAATGGTGGATGCCGCAATAGTGATGATAGAAAATGCTCACAAGCACATGGAAAAGGAACCTGTTACCGAAAAAAACAGGTGGATAATAATAAGTAAATCTGCAATTGAAGTGGGTCCAGCATTGTTTTTTTCATTGTTGATAATTACCTTGAGTTTTTTACCCGTATTTACGCTTGAGGCACAAGAAGGAAAATTATTCAGCCCGTTGGCTTTTACTAAAACCTATGCAATGGCTGCTGCTGCCGGACTGTCCATTACTTTAATGCCGGTACTGATGGGTTATTTTATTCGTGGCTATATTATGCCGGAAGAAAAAAACGTATTGAGACAGATATTGGTAGCGATTTATATGCCAATCATCCATGGTGTATTACGCTTCCCGATAATAACAATTTTACTGTCGGTACTCACTGTTATATCTATATCTTATCCAATGTCAAAACTGGGTTCAGAATTCATGCCAGAGCTGGATGAGGGTGATCTATTGTACATGCCAACAGCATTTACCGGCATATCCGTTGGCAAAGCCGGTGAGTTACTACAATTAACTGACAAGCTTATTCGTACTGTCCCGGAAGTACTTACGGTATTCGGAAAAGTGGGGCGTGCCGAGACTGCAACAGACCCGGCACCATTGACAATGATAGAAACCACTATTCAGTTACGCCCGAAAAATGAATGGCGCGAAGGTATGACGATGGAAAAACTTAAACAGGAATTACAAAAAACTGTTTCGATTCCAGGTTTAACAAACTCCTGGGTAATGCCAATAAAAACGCGTATTGATATGATATCTACGGGTGTAAAAACACCAGTCGGTATAAAAATATCCGGCCCGGATCTGACGGAAATACAAAAAATTGGCCAGGAAATAGAAAAAGTAATCAAAGAAATACCGGGAACGTTATCTGTGTTTTCAGAGCGCGTAGCAGGTGCCCGATATATTGATATTGATATTGATCGCCGTGCTGCCGCTCGATTTGGGCTCAATATTGCTGATATACAGGAGGTCATCAGTAAAGCTGTTGGTGGTTCAAATGTAACTCAAACAGTTGAAGGGCTGGAGCGTTATCCCGTCAATGTACGTTATCCCCGTACTGTGCGTGATTCAGTGGCCAAACTCCGGCAGTTACCTATAGTGACGCCAAAGATGGCGCAGATTCCTTTACATGAAGTGGCGGAAATACGGATTGTTGATGGCCCTGGAATGATTAAAAGCGAGAATGCCCGGCGAATTGGCTGGGTATATGTCGATATACAAGACCGGGATTTAGGTGGGTATGTAGCAGATGCGCAAAAAATGGTGGAACAAAATATTAATTTGCCCGCAGGTTATTCTGTGAGCTGGTCAGGACAATACGAATACATGCTGCGTGCAAAAGAAAAACTGGCCTATGTTGTGCCACTGACATTAGCCATAATATTTTTGCTGCTTTATTTGAATTTTCGCAACTTTACGGAATGTTTTATGGTAATGGGCTCTGTACCACTGGCATTGGTTGGCGGAGTCTGGCTGGTCTATATGCTCGATTACAACTTGTCGGTTGCTGTTGGTGTAGGCTTTGTTGCGTTAGCCGGTGTGGCTGCAGAATTTGGAGTCATAATGCTGGTTTATCTTAATCAGGCAATAAACGAATATAAACCTCGCAATGAGCAACAACTTCGTGAAGCGATTATTGACGGCGCTGTTTTGAGAGTCAGGCCAAAAGCCATGTCAGCTGCGGTTGTGATTGCCGGTTTAATACCTATTATGATGGGTTCAGGAACCGGCTCAGAAGTCAT
>CAYREN010000440.1:0-4216 GCA_964423255.1 uncultured Roseivirgaceae bacterium
TCTTTAAAATCTCCACTAAATCCATGCATCCAGTTCATCATTTCATCATTGGAATGCTCAAGGCTTTTAATTACATTTTTAAGTTCATTAATTTTATCAGTATTGGCTTCTTCTCCTTCTGCAACGAGCACACTCATCTTCTCATTGAGTTGTCTTTTGTAATTCATAATCTCACCCATTTTTGCCATGATCTCATCATGAATTTCCATCACATTATCAAAAAGTGCATCTTGGGTACTTTTCTTTTGTTCACCGCATGAGGCAACTAAAAAAAGAAAATATAGATAGAATGTAAATTTCATTATATCCTAGTTTAATTGAGGTAAAGTAAATTATTTATAGTTTGATCCTAACTCCAATGTTTTATCTGAATACATTAAAATTCATTTTTTTTCTAACAGACTTGCAACTCCCCTCTTCATTCCCAAAGTCGATATTTTTCCAAGTGCACCTGTTCCCCGAAAAATAATTTCGTCAATTCTTCAAAGGATTCGGTGTAGTCTGAAACCATAAATTGATCTGATGGATTATCTGAGTTGTTAATGAGTAAATTATATTCCAGATAAGCTTTGAGCGAAGCAGCTACTATTTCTGAAGAATCTATCACAGCAACTTTTTCATTGTAAAAATTGACAACTTCTTCCTTGATCAAAGGATAATGTGTACATCCTAATATTAAAGCTTTGATACCTTGCAAAATTGGTTTTTGAAGATATTCATTGATGATATCCTGGCTTATAGTTCCCTGAAGAAATCCCTCCTCGATCATTGGTACAAGTAAAGGGGTAGGTAATGAATGTAGCATTAGCCCATTTCCAAGGCTTTCAATTTTTAATTTATAAACTTCCGATCCTACTGTTTGTTTGGTGCCAATCAAGCCTATACTTGTGCTTTGATAAGTTTCCCTAATATAATTGACAACAGGCTCAATGACATTGAAAACCTTAGCTCTTTTCCCAACATATTCATTTACCAAATCCGTTGCCGCTGCGCTTGCCGAGTTGCAGGCAATGAGAATAACTTTACAATTTCGTTTTAAAAAAATATCACAAATTTTTATTGAATATGCCTGAATAGCAGCTGTTGATTTATCACCGTATGGAAGATGTGCAGTATCACCAAAATAGATAATGCCTTCATTTGGAAGTAAATGTTTAACAGCTCTTGCAACAGTTAAGCCACCAATTCCACTATCAAATATTCCTATTGGGTCAGAAGCTTTAGCCATTTTTAATTATATATTTCTTTTGATCTGCTAATGAAAAACATAAACAGCTAAAACTATTATTGAAACTCCAGTAATCAAGGTAAGTTTACCCAATTTTTCTATTTTACCGAGTTGCGCTTCTGCATCTCCATTTTTTGCTTTCTTAGCTTTGAAGCCTATGATACCAACAAACGCAGCTAAGACTAGCACCAATACTAGCTTTGTCATGAGCATATGGTTATCCGCTAATGTCTTCCAGTGTGGAGTCATCAAATATCCACCGGAAATGATCAGCAATATTATTCCGATATTTGCCATTTTAGTAAGGGAAAACGAATTCAGCCTGAATTTTTGACCTTCTTCAGGATTCATTTTTGAACTTGTGAAGCCTAAAAACATTAAAGCCAAACTTGTTCCTACTCCCATAGCCAGGCCAATAAAATGAACGATTAACATTACTTCTCTCATGGTTAATAATTTTATGGTTTTAATAAAATTTACAATTTTCTCAAGTTAGTATATATGATTTTTTTTTAACCTTAATGATTTATAAATATTTTCCGTCAAAGAATAATGTCTGCCACATCCAGTAGACAGGCTTGATTTCTAAAATATATTCTTTACAAGTATCAATAATTATTTTCTGGATTATCCAGGTTAAATATACTGATTGATAATATTTTCAAAATACTCTTGCTTTCCGCTTAATTGATATGGCTCTCCAGCATTCAAAGCAAAGCTTCTTAAATCTTCAAGTTTCAATTTCCCTGATTCAAAATCAGCTCCTCTTCCGGAATCAAAAGAAGCATAGCGCTCAGCTCTCAATTTTTTATAATCAGATTTTTCCAATACATCATTGGCGATGAGTAAGCCTCTGGCAAAAGCATCCATACCGCCAATATGTGCCAAAAAAATATCTTCCAAATCTGTGGAATTTCGTCTGGTTTTGGCATCAAAATTTATACCTCCGGTTTCAAATCCACCAGCTTCGATAATTACCAACATGGACTCAGCAAGTTCTGTTAAGTTTATTGGGAATTGGTCAGTATCCCAACCATTTTGATAATCGCCTCTGTTGGCATCCATACTTCCCAGTAATCCAGCATCTGCTGCAACTTGCAATTCGTGTTGAAATGTGTGTCCAGCCAATGTAGCATGGTTTACTTCGAGGTTCAATTTGAAATCATTTTCTAATCCGTACTCTCTTAAAAATTTGATTACCGTAGCGGCATCAAAATCATACTGGTGCTTTGTAGGTTCCATTGGTTTTGGTTCAATGAGAAAAGTACCTGTAAACCCATTTCTTCGTCCATAATCTTTTGCCATATTGAGAAATTGCCCAAGATGATCAATCTCCCTCTTCATATTTGTATTGAGCAAAGACATGTAACCTTCTCTGCCACCCCAGAACACATAATTTTCACCACCCAACTCAATTGTTGCATCAATTGCATTTTTTACTTGTGTACCTGCCCAAGCCAGGGAGGTAAAATTAGGATTGGAAGCAGCACCATTCATATATCTTGGGTTGGAGAAAACATTGGCAGTTCCCCACAACAGTTTTACTCCTGTTTCAGCTTGTTTTTCTTTTGCATAACTAACAATAGTTTGCAACCTCTTTTCAGATTCGGAAATAGAACTACCTTCATCAATCAGATCAAAATCATGAAAACAATAGTAAGGGGCTCCAATTTTAGTAATAAATTCAAAGGCAGCATCCATTTTATCTTTAGCTCTTATAATGGCATCTTCAGAAGCATCCCAGGGAAATATTTTTGTTCCCGGGCCAAATGGATCATTTCCAGTTCCACAGAAGGTATGCCAATAGGCGATAGCAAACCTGAAATATTCTTTCATGGTTTTACCTCCCATTATCAGGCGGTTTTCATCGTAATATTTAAATGCAAAAGGATTTTTTGATTCTTTACCTTCAAACTTAATTTTACCTACTTTTTGAAAAAATGTGTTACTCATAATTTGAATATACTAAATGTCTAAATTTTTTAACCAGTTTTGATATGCGTCTTCGTATGCCCCAAATAATGGCGGGCTTGGCTCGACTGTTTCCAAAATTTTTAATCCATGAAATGCTTCTTTGAAGTTGGTATAAATTCCAACACCTATCCCAGCACCTCTGGCCGCTCCTTGCGATCCGTCTGTGTCATAAAGCTCTACATTTACACTTGCTATATTTGCAAAAGCTTCTCTAAACAATGGGCTGAGAAACATATTAGCATGCCCGGCACGGATAGTCTTCAACTCCATGCCCATTTCCTTCATTATATTAAAACCATAATTTAGTGCAAATACAATTCCTTCCTGGCCTGCACGAATAATGTGTGATTGATTATGACGGTTGAAATTTAAACCGCAAATTTTTGCACCGATATCGTTATTTTCCATTATCCTCTCTGCACCGTTGCCAAATGGAATAAATGATAATCCATCTCCTCCAATTGGAGCGCGAGAAGCCATATCATCCATTTCTTCATAAGATGCTCCTTCAACAATATTATTTTGCATCCAGTTGTTTAAAATTCCAGTGCCATTTACACAAAGCAGCACGCCATATCGCTCAGTATTTTTTGTGTGGTTTACATGTACAAATGTATTTACTCTGGAAAGCGGATCATATTCAGGTTTATCGACAATTCCATAAATCACCCCACTCGTTCCTGCAGTAGCTGCCAATTCCCCCGGGTTGAGGACGTTTAGAGAAAATGCATTATTTGGCTGGTCGCCAGCTCGATAAGATAATTTTGTGCCTTCCTGCAGACCAAGTTGATGAGCACCTGATGCAGAAAGTTGTCCCTGCACAGCAAATGTATTTACTATATTGGGTAGAATGTCCTTATCAATTCCATAATAATCAAGCAGTTTATCTGCGATAGATTTAGATTTAAAATCCCAAAATATACCTTCCGATAATCCTGAGGTCGTAGTAGTGATTTCCCCAGTCATTTTCATGGCAATGTAATCTCCGGGAAGCATCGCTTTATGTATTTTTTC
>CAYREN010000441.1:0-4207 GCA_964423255.1 uncultured Roseivirgaceae bacterium
GCTTTTAATGCACTGTATGATGGAACTATAAATCGGGTTTACAGTCTAGCTGTTAAGATTACCCATAGGGATGAGTTAGCGGAAGAAGTGGTGGCCGACGTTTATCTACAGGTATGGCAGCAGGCTGATCAGTTTGATAGTAGTAGAGGCGGAGCAATTGCCTGGTTGATGCTTTTGTGTAGAAGCAGAGCACTGGATATATTACGCAAACAAAGACGGATCAATGAAAAAACTGAACCCTATGAGGATGAAAATGATTGTCGTAGTATTGATCAACCCGATATCCTGGAAGCATTGGACAACCAATCTGCTATTTATGCGGCAATGAATAAACTGGATACACAACAACAGCAATTAATGTCTCTGGCTTATTTTAAAGGTTATAGTCATAATGAAATGGCGAGTTTCACCGGCTTACCTTTGGGTACTATCAAAACAAACTTACGTCGATCGCTTATACTTATGCAGGAACACTTACAAACGATTCGGGCGTGACCAGTAGAAGTAATATGAAAAAAACTGAAATATTGCAAGCACAATCGGTACTGGATGAAAATATCAGCAGTCAACTTGATGCAGCGATTAAACCTATGGAATTATCAGCAAACAGAAAAGAAGCACTGCGGATGCGAATTTTTGATCGAATAGATCAAGAACAAACACCGCAAGATGATCTGTTGATGACTATACGCCATGATCAGGGGAACTGGATACAAATTGCGCCGAAAATAGAAAAGAAACAATTGTTTATCGATCTTGAAAAAGGCATTGAAACGTATTTATTGAAAGTACAACCTGGAGGGGAAGCGCCCGGCCATACACACGAAGATGATGAAATTTGTATGGTTCTGGAAGGATCTCTCGATTTTGATGATACCCACCTGACTGCAGGGGATTTCCACATCGCCCGAAAAGGCAGCACCCATGGCCACGCTTATTGTCCAGCAGGCGCTTTACTGTATATGCAAAGTGCTTTGGCTGAACAATCAGTTATTTAGATATTCATTGCCGTAAAATCTGCAAACGTTACCTTTTACCTCTCACCACTGATCGAAGAAAGGGGGAGGGAACCTTCAAGATATTTTCATTCGTTCTCAATTCCGGACAACTAGCTGATTTAGACTTCATACCCTTGGGTGTTGGTTGTAGCATGATTGGGTTGGCTGGTGATTTCATACCTACACCGTATTTTATTTGAGTCGGTACATGATCTTAATCCACACCTTAACAATATCTTCACATATAGAAAATAGGAGATTTCAATGTTTAGAAATACGTTGATATTAATTTTGGTTACTGCGTTTTTAGGTTGCGCTTATGTAAAAGATACAAACTCAAATGAGCAGGATGAAGTTACTTCCACTAATTTGAAACAAACTATTTATTATGGTGGCGATATTATTACCATGGATGGTGATGAACCAACATATGTAGAGGCAGTGATTGAGCGCGATGGGAAAATCATTTTTACCGGAGATAAATCCAGCGCGTTTAATAATTTTGCGGGTAAATCGATTGAAGTGGATCTGCAAGGAAAAACCATGTTACCGGGCTTTTTAGATCCTCATGGTCATTTCATGTCGGCTATCATGATGGTGAATCAGGTTAATGTTGCTTCTCCACCAGTAGGAACTTCAAAAAACATTCCGCAAATAATAGAAAAGCTAAAAGCCTATCAGAAAGAAAAAAATATTCCTGATGGTGGTTGGCTTGTAGGTTGGGGGTATGATCAGGATTTATTAGATGAACAACGTCATATAAACAAAACCGATCTTGATTCAACTTTTCCAAATCATAAGGTCCTGATTATTCATGTCTCCATGCATGGAGCAGTGTTAAATTCAAAAGCCTTAGCATGGGCAGGAATTGATAATAATACCAAAACACCAGCAGGTGGAGTAATTGCAAGAATGCCTGGCAGTAACGAACCTGCTGGCTTGGTAATGGAAATGGCCTATGTTCCCGTATTTGCAAAGTTGCCCCAGCCCAGTGAAGCTGAAATGCTTGAGCTCATGAAGCCAGCACAAATGATGTATGCCCGTGAAGGTTATACACAGGCTTTTGAAGGCTTTACGCATACCAAAGATATTGATTTTCTGATGCAGGCCGCAACTGAAGACAAAATCTTTATTGATATTGTTTCTTTACCTGCTTTTACAGAAATGGACAGTTGGTTTGAACAGCCAAAATATACATTTGGTGAATATAAGAATGGCTTAAAATTACAGGCCTGTAAAATCACTCTGGATGGATCCCCACAGGGAAAGACGGCCTTACTCTCAAGACCTTATTTAACCGGTGGTCCCGCTGGCGAAAAAAACTGGAAAGGGGAATCGTCTATTACTCAGGGACAGTTAGATGCACTGACTAAAAAAATGTTTGCTAACAATATCCCATTGCATATACACACCAATGGTGATGGTGCAATCGATATGATGATTAAAACAGTCGAACGTGCCGGCATCACTGCAAAAGACGACAGGCGAACCGTTATTGTTCATTCTCAATTTCAACGTCCTGACCATTTACCAATGTATGTTGAACTGGGTTTGGTGCCTGCTTATTTCACTTTGCATACTTATTTTTGGGGCGATGTCCATATCAAAAATATCGGTAAACAAGCCGCTGATTTTATTAGCCCTATGAAAGCGGCTAAAGAAGCAGGTCTGGTCACATCCAATCATTCAGATTTTAATGTCACACCTTTAAATCCATTTTTTATGATGTGGTCAGCGATGACTAGGGAATCACGATCTGGTGTAATTATTGGTCCTGAGCAGAGGGTTGATGCTTATACTGCATTACAAGCATTGACTACGGGGCCCGCATATCAAATTTTTGAAGAAAATCGGAAAGGTAAAATCAAAGTAGGAATGCTAGCCGATTTTGTTATTATTGAAAAAAATCCTTTAAAACAATCTGTTTCTGACATTAAAAATAATACTGTTATGGAAACGATTAAAGAGGGAAAAAGCGTTTATATTAAAAATATTGCCAATAATGTTAACCGTCAAGTTGTTGGTTCTGATCGTGATCCACATGGGTGTATAGCTTCAGCAGGGTTCTCCTGGTGTGCACAAACAAATCAATGCGAGCGTCCCTGGGAGCTTGCCAAGAAAAATGGCTTTTTGAACACACAGAAGGCATTCGGTAAATTTTGTAACAATCAAGTACAGTAGGGTTGATACCATATTGTTGATAATAGATTAAACTTGGCTTTTCAAATTTTGCTCGTAGTAAGCTTGTCCTCCATAATCTGTTATTCAGTTTTCGCTTAATAAAAGGCTCAAAGAACGAAGGGAAATAATTTGAAAAATGTCCTGAATATTACCAATGGCGATTGCGCGGTAGAAGTCATGAAAAAGGCAAATATTCCAGGAGTGTTTCTCCCTTGGCAAGATGTATTACATGAGGGACCCGTGCCAGAAAGCCTATCGCTAGAAGAGCTATCAGAAGTCCGCGCGAAATTCATTATAGATAGAGGCTGGGGGACACTAGGTAGCGTCAAACGAAACTTCATTGAAAGAGATAATACCCTCAAATCATTTGCGAAATACGAAAAAGTAATATTGTGGTTTGAACACGATCTTTATGACCAGTTACAGATTTTACAAATACTCGATTGGTTTCACCAAAATAGACCGAAAGCAACATCACTATCAATTATCTGTGTCGATCAATATTTAGGAACTCTATCACAGGAAGAAATGACTTCTTTGTTTAGATACGAAGAACACGTTACTGAGAATCATTTAACGTTAGCAAGCAAGGCTTGGTCCGCATTTCGATCTGACTCGCCTGAAAAATGGCATGCCTTGCTAAAAACAGATACAACAGCATTACCTTTTCTAGAGGGTGCAGTTATTCGGATGTTAGAAGAATATCCAGGTTGTGCTAACGGTTTGTCTCGTACAGCCCAGCAAGCCCTGGAAATTATATTACAGGGAGAAAAACGTCCTGGCAGGATATTCGCTTGTTATCAAGAATCAGAAGAACGAAGATTTCTTGGGGATTCTAGTTTTTGGGTAATACTTCGCGAGTTATTAGAGTCTTCTCCTCCATTGTTGAAAATGCCTGAAGGCAAGGAATTAACGTTGCCAATTAACTCAGGCCAGGAGTTGACTATAACTTCTGAGGGTAAAGAAGTGTTATCTGGCAATAAAGACTGGTTAGAAGTAATTGATATAGATCGCTGGATTGGAGGCGT
>CAYREN010000442.1:0-4199 GCA_964423255.1 uncultured Roseivirgaceae bacterium
TAGGGTCAGCCGCAGAATTTAATGTCAAAAATGGGGGAACTTTCAATGTCGTGGGAAGTAGTGGCAATCTTGCAACTATTGCTGCACGCACCACTGGTAATTATTCATTTACCGTAGAAAGTGGTGGAAACTTTGGAGCACAGTACTACCAAATCAGCAATGTGGATGCTACCGGAATTTATTTCGAAGCAGGGGCAATAATTGACGAGGCTACTAATAATCTATCAAATGGTTCGTTTTCTGGCGGACAGTCTGGCGGAAGATATATATTGTTTGAAAATGACTTCACCGGAGATTTTACAGCCAATAATGTCGTATTTAACAGCGGACCTACAGTAAATGCCAGAAGACTAACAGGAGCCAATAATATCACCTTTGATGATGCTACAGGCGTTCTGGCAGGTTCTGCATTTGAAGATGACAACCCTGCCAATGGCGATGCTGATGGTAGAATCAGATGGATATATTCTAACTTAATCACCTGGACGGGAGCAACTAGTACAGACTGGAATACCACTTCCAACTGGGATATAGGCACAGTTCCGGTTTTGGCAAATAATATACTTATTCCAACAGGATTGGTTAATTACCCTTTACTAAATGCTGGGGCAGACGGAGTAGGAAATGATATCACAATTGATGCTGGCGGTTCGCTGACTATTGATGGAAGTAAAATGCTGAATTTAGAAGGGATATTCTTAAACTCAGGAACGGTTACGCATACATCAGGAACCATTAAGGTCGCTGGAAATTGGACGAATCTCAATACATATTCTGGCAGTACAGGTAGTATTGTACAATTAGATGCACCTTCAGGTAACATATCCATAGAAACAGGAGGAAGCTCATTTAGTTCATTGACCTTGGATAGCGATGATGGAGGAAATGGGAACGCAATTTTTGAGACGGTTGACCCAATTCAAATTTCTGAAAACTTTATACTTTCAGATGGTGAATTGCAAATAACAAACCCAGCTCATACAATTACTGCAACCAATACATCTGGCGGAGCGCTATCATTTACCTTAAATGCCGGTGGCACATTCACACATGGAAATGGGACAATTATTTTTGCTGGAACATCAGCTTATAATCTTAATGTAAGCGGAAGCGACCTTTTTAACCTTAATATCTCAAATTCAAGTGGTGTTTCATTGGCTTCAAATATTACTGTTGCTAATGATTTAACAGTATCGGGTATTATGAGTTTAAGTACTTTCACAGCATCATTGCAAGGTAATTTGCAAAATACAGGAACCTTTAATAGCAGTACAGGAACATTAATATTGAATGGGTCTTCCTTGCAATCGATTACTTCCAGCGGTTTACTTAGTTTGTATAATTTGACTGTCGATAATAATTCGGGAATTGCACCGCAGATTACTTTAAATGACGCCATTGAAGTAACAGCTTTGCTTACGCTGACAGATGGAAATATAGCGACAAATTCTACCGATATTCTTCACTTAAATGGAGGAACCTTCTCAGGTGGCTCAAGTGCCAGTTATATTGATGGCCCATTTAGAAGAACCGGTAATGATGACTTTACCTTCCATGTTGGGCAGGGAAGCATATATGCAAGAATAGGATTAGAAGAAATCCCAGGGTCAGACAATAACCAGTTTCAAGCTCAATACTTTGATGGAACAAGCCCAAGCAAGGAAAGTATTTCCCAATCGGGTGGTTCATTAACGGAAGTTAGCGGAATTGAATATTGGACGGTAGATCAAAATTCTGGCACCAGTACACCAAAGGTAAGGTTGTATTGGGAAGATGGGACGCGAAGTGAAATAATAGATTTGTCAGGAAGTGATTTGGTTGTTGCACATTATGATGGTGCCAACTGGATTAGTAAAGGCCAAGGCAGCACTACTGGAACTACTGCTTCAGGATCCGTATTATCAAATGCCACATTTACTTCATTTAGCCCAATTACATTCGGTTCTGCCTTTGGGAACAATCCTCTTCCAGTAGGTTTAACAAGCTTTGAGGCTTTTGCAGATGAGGGTACAGTTAGATTAGAATGGGAAACTGCAAATGAGATCGACAATGATTACTTTACATTATATCGATCAAAAGATGGAATAAATTTTATTGAAATTGCAAATATCGATGGGTCTGGAACCAGCACGATTTCATTAAATTATAACTATGTAGATGATCGTCCTTACAATGGCTTATCGTATTACAGATTGAAACAAACCGATTTTGATGGAACGGTGGCTGATTTGGGAGTAATATTGGTGCAAATGCCTAATACTAATAATTTCTTAGAATTAAATGCTTATCCAAATCCTTTTAGAGATGAATCTGTTTCTATTCTTGTATCAGGTCTTAATGAGGAAGAATTGGTCACGGTTATGGTTGTTGATGCCTTTGGCAGACAACATTATCTAGGCAAGAGATTTGCCGACAATGCAGGGTATCTTGATTTCACCATAGAAAACTCCTTCAAATGGACATCAGGAATTTATGTGCTGAGGATTTTTGCTGAAAAAGGAAACATGCAAAAGAAAATTATTAAGAGATAATAATACTATTCAACCAATACCTTATTTCCATAGAGATAGATATTGTCAAACGCATTCAAAATATCATGATTGATCTTGGAAGATGCTGTATTGATATATTCCAGTTCAACCTTATAACTTTGTATTTGCATTGGGATTTTTACTGTATTCTTAAAGCCAGTTAATCACTTTGATATGGTGGACGGTGGTATCTTCCATGTATGATTTTTGGTTTCCCGCTACTCGGATTTGTCTTAATCAAAAATATTCTCAGGAGTTTTTTTAGCTTCTTTCAGAAATAAATTTTCTAGTGTACCAGTAATTAATAAATATATAGATTATGTATCTATAAGGACTAATATCAATTTTTAATTTTTCTCCTTTTTGTGACATACTTTGTACTATTGAGAAGATTTGCAAAATTGGAAAGTATAAAATTATATATCACCTTCCTGGGGTCTGATGATAATTTCTTCAACAACAGAATTTTTAGAAAGTGCGAATGCTCCATATATGGCCTCTGCGACATCTTTAGACTTCATAAATCTTGATTCCGGCATATCCACTCCTTCCCAACTAGCCGTTAGTGTTGCACCCGGTAGCACAGCAGTGACGCGAATACCATGTTGCTTCATCTCTTCACGCAATACCTTTGTCATTCCCAGCATGGCATATTTCGAAATAGAATAAGAACCCCCATTGGAATAAGGCATAATACTGGCAATGGAACAAATATTAATAATATGGCCATCTCTGTTTTTAATCATATTGGGTAGAATTCCACGGGTAAGATAGTATGCACTGTAAAGATTGGTATTGATTGTAGTTTCCAAATGTCCATCAGGTTCATTACTGATTTCTCCCGGGAGAAAGATACCCGTGTTATTCACCAATACTGCTATTGATTTTTTTGTAGAAATAATAAAATCAACAAATTCAAGTACTTGCAACTTTTCAGACAAATCAACTTGTTTGACATAAACTTCTACATTTGGGAATGATGAAGCTATTTCATTTTTTAATTGCTGTAAATCAGCATTGGTCCTTGCGCAGGTTATAATATCATATCCATGTCCTGCAAATTTAAGTATCGTGGATTTTCCAATGCCTTTGGTCCCTCCGGTGACAACAGCAACTTTATTCATAAAGCAAATTATTTAATTTGTAATGTAATTTTCAATAAAAGGTTTTAATCGAAAATATTATCTTTTTTCCATCAATCCGCATTGAAGCTCAAAATTTATCGACAATATTGTATCTTTAACGATCATTAGTTAGAACCTGACTTTATGCGTGGAATAGGTAAGTATTTTATATTTCTTGGGAATCTTTTTGTGAAAAGAGAACCACTCAAAACCTATATAAAACAAATTCTTGAAGAGTGCATCAAAGTTGGTATAGACTCCATTGTAATTGTTACGATTGTGTCCACATTTATTGGTGCAGTTACGTGTATTCAAACGGCCTACAATTTGGTCAGTCCGCTTATTCCACGATATGTGATAGCCCTTGTGGTGCGAGACATGACCCTACTGGAACTCGCACCAACAATTACTGCAATTGTTTTTGCAGGTAAGGCAGGATCAAATATCGCCAGCGAGCTGGGTACAATGAAAATCTCTGAACAAGTCGATGCCTTAGAAGTAATGGGAATAAATTCTGTTTCTTTTCTCGCCCTTCCAAAAATAG
>CAYREN010000443.1:0-2184 GCA_964423255.1 uncultured Roseivirgaceae bacterium
CTCTTAATTTGAGCATCTTCCACCAAGTAAATAAACCTGCTTGCAGTAGGCAGGCTGCCATGGTACTCTCGCAGTGACGAAACGCTTAACTAATTAACATTGGCCTGGTGGTAGGAAGTTGTCCACGAACCATTTTTATCCAATCCTGTTGAGTTCAGAATCATGAGAATATGTACCAAGACGGAGCCTATGGGGAAACTGAAATCTCCTCAATTTTGATTCAATCCTTTGATGATGACATTGCCGGTTCCGGATTTATCACAGGGATAGGTGAATGCTTCTTTTGCTTTTTTCGAATCATTAATAGTTTCATAGAAATGGTCAAGATATTTAAGGGTCTTCTTTTTGTATCCATCACTTAATAATGAGTTTTCATCATAAACCGCATATAGTTCATCTTTAAGTTGATTGAATGTTTCAAACACGGCTGTAAATTCTTTCATATCCTTCATACAATAACCCCTATATCTTCTTTGAAGCGTAGAGGTCATTTTAAGCTCTGCAGCAGGATTTGCGTAAGGCGCCCGTACAATTCCGGCATGATCAAAATCATATGGGACGGTAATAGGTATGCTTGTGGAATCTGTAGTGAGTAGTATTATATTTTGTTGGTATTGCACAGACCAGTCTGTGTTTCCGATCATGTATTGAAAAACTGCCATTTTTAGAAAGGCATCTTTTTGCGTGCTTTCAGGATTTAGTCTTTCTATCGATACAGATTTTGACTTGTAACGCTTTGCTATTTGTTTTTCCTCTTCCAGCAGTATCCCAAAATAGGGATCCGAGCTTTTGTTTTTCACAGTGTCCTGGTAAGTAACCCTCACCAATCTGGCCCTAAAACTCTTTGGTGAAATGATATTATATAGTTTGTAAACCAAGTATTCATTGACGACATACTCATCTCCCCTGCATGGAGTTACCAATTTTATTTTATCTTGTCCACGAAAAAGCGAAGCTTTTGGTATCGCTTTTTTTTTGAAGTTTATAAAGAGCGGCGGGTATTTGCAACCTGCCAAGCTCTTTCGGAAATTCCCACGGGCCTTGATTTTAAGTGGAATATCAAAAACAGTTTCACCTTCCAGATAATGTAAAGTCGCCCTATGATATTGAGGATCTTCTCCGCGATCTTTAATTACCGCTTTCATATCGGCTCTCAAAGTCAGTTCCAATATTTCATCTGATTTAAAAAGCCTGGATTTTTGACCATGAACAGTACTGATAAAAAAGAAACATCCCATTACAAGAAGAATGTGTTTTGATCCTCTGATAATATTTAAGTTATACTTAACCGCATTTATTTCATAAGCACTACATAAGAATATAAGCAGTTGTTTCAATCTGAATTTTTCAATTATAATTTCATTTTTCTTCTCAGCTCTACAATTTTTTTTTTCTGGATCAGTATTCATATTAACTTTTGTTTGATACAATATATACAATTTCAATGTATAGATTGAAAGATAAGTAATTATGAAATTACTTGCAAAATGCTAATATATCAATACCGCATTTTAATAGACTAATTTTTATTGTAGTCTGCCCAATAAAATTTATTTTGTTCCATATGTTTATATAATAAAAAAGCCAAAAATTGCTCTACTATTAAAAAATTTCAAAACAAATTATAAGACTTTAATTTTTTCATGCGAATAGTATTTTATCGCAATATTCTATTGACTATATTTTACCAAAAGTTAAAATGTTAATAATTCAATCCATGACAATAAATAACAAGGCCTTAAAAAGATTAGGCTCTTTTTTAACAGCTATAAGACCAAGCATATTAATTATTCTCATTCTTCTGATTTCAAATGTAAATGTTACTGCGCAAAGAACCATAGTCACCATTGGAGATTCCAATGGAGCGAATGAAAACGGATGGGTAAATCAATTAAAATCCATACGACAGAGGGATAGCATTTTCAATTATTCCATCTCAGGCAATACCATTGGTTTTGATAATCTTGGTTCTAAAAAACTCAATGCTCTTAGAAATTCAAGGGCGCATCTGGAAGATGCAGCAAAGCGTTCTGCGACCGGTAGGATTGATGATGTGGTGATATTATTGGGGACAAACGATTGCAAAAATATATTTACAGATAGCAGTGATCAGGTGGCAATAAACCTGGAAAAACTCATTCAACTAATCAAAGAACAAAAGTCAGTTATCAATTCAAAATCAGA
>CAYREN010000443.1:2284-4154 GCA_964423255.1 uncultured Roseivirgaceae bacterium
TTTTTGGATATTAACAAAAAAATTGAATGGGATGAAAGCGAGCATGTAATTTGGCCTCAGGAATTTAGTGTAGTAGAAATCAAATCTCCCCTCGATGGTGTGTTGCAAAAAGCATATTTTCATAAAACCAAAAAGTCAAAACCACAACCATTGATTATAAGTTTGCATACCTGGAGCGGGGATTATACCCAGCAAGATCCTTTGGCAAAACAAATTGTGGAAAGAGATTGGAATTACATCCATCCCGATTTCAGAGGGATGAACAACACGCCAAAATCCTGCGGCAGTAAATATGCTATTGCCGACATTGATCAGGCTATAAACTTTGCTTTAAAAAATGGTAATGTGGACAAGAAAAACATCCATGTGATTGGAGTGAGTGGTGGAGGAATGGCCACGCTTTTATCCTATATGAATTCCAAATACAACATAGCATCCTTCTCAGCTTGGGTTCCTATTTCAGATTTGCAAGCATGGTATTATCAATCTTCGGGCAGAAAGAATAAATACGCCGGGCATATTCTTGCCGCAACAGGCTCCTTAGATTTTATATTAAATGAAGAAGAGGCCAGACTTAGGTCACCGATTTTTATGACGACGCCAACGGAGATAAGAAAGGACAGCCCTCTAACTATTTATGCCGGTATCCATGACGGATATGAAGGATCAGTACCGATATCCCAATCCCTGAATTTTTATAACAAAGTGATAAAAGACCATGGAGCTACAGACGATCAGATCATATCACAAAAGGAGATATTGGACTTGGTGAGTATGCGTACTTACCCTGAACTACTGGATAAAAAAATCGGGGATCGGAATGTAATCTTTCAGCGAAATTATAAAAACATATCACTCATTCTTTTTGAAGGACGACATGAAATGCTGAGCGGTGTAGCCCTGGAGTTATTGGATATTAATAGATAATGAAACCAATATGCCTCTTTCTTTCCCAGTGTCACGCGAAGAAGGCTATTAAAAAAAATGACCTGAGACACCAGCAACTCGTCTCGCCTGTAGCAGGATAATATATATGCAGGTGCAAGTTCTTTCAATTACGTGAAAAATCCATTAGATTAGTACTCACAATACAATAGATATAAACGCAATTGCGTTTAGCGAATTGTTGTGCTTCATGCCGAAAAAAGAAAAGTAGAACATGCCAACAATTGAAATTATATCTTTAAAATCGACTGGACTTGAATTAAATCAGGACGACTTTAATGTGACTATAATTAAAGAAAATATTCTTGAAACTCATCGTGGACTATTTTATGATTTTCTCTTAAAACAAAAAGGAACAATTATTCATATTGGTAATCCTGACATTAAGAATGATAAAGAAGGGGGATTTTTTGCAGGAGACATAATTAACTGGGAATTTGAAGACCCTGAATTTGATAAGAAACAAGAAGGATTAAAAATTGATGAAGAAAATCATTGGGCAAATCAGGATTTTTTATTTCAATTCAAAACAGAGTATAAAAGCGAAATTGAAAAAATATTGCAAGTTGCAATTGAAAATTCACCAATTCAGAAAATTTATTTCTTGACTGACTATCAATTTGGTCCTGAAAGATCAGAATTTAAGACTGCTGAAAACTTAATTGAGTTTTGGAAACAACATGACCAGCACGGACTAAATTGGAATACTTTGTATGAAATTGAATTGAAAGAAAAATAAAGCACGAAAGCACAACAAAGGCTATACCCAATAAGGGTTTAGTGGTAAATTGAAAGATAATGCAAGTAATGAAAATTAGTAATAAATTGAAACGGAAGTGCTTCGAAATCCCTTACTGGGCATAGCCAAACCGTTGAAATGCCATACGGCTCCCAACATGGTATTATCAATGTTTTTTTGTGGTTT
>CAYREN010000444.1:0-4146 GCA_964423255.1 uncultured Roseivirgaceae bacterium
AAATTGACTTTACAAGCTAAAAGAATTGAAACTCGCCAAGCCACACAGTCCTGCCTTTGCTCAGACATCAATTCTTTCTTTGCACATTTAAAGTCAATTTTTTTAACGAGATTATGATGAAGCTATAACGCATATTGCAAATTTGGTTCTTTCATGTTCTTCCAAGTTAACTAAGCAAGCTGTAATTCATCATACCAACTGGCTATTTCCTCACCAATTTCATGTGGGTAATCTTCTTGAATAAAATGACCTCCTTTACCTAAATATACCAATTTAGTGTTCTTGAATTCGTTTTCAACGACCCTAAGATCCTCCGATTGAAAACCCACACCAGGTGTCACATAAAGACACAACATAGGGATTTCTGTTTTCTTAAGCCAATCTGCATAATTCCTTACACGTTCCACACTAAATGCGGGCTTGCCTTTTATAGGGACATCTTGTGGCCATCTGTGGAGTGGTTTTCGGCTTTTTGCATTAGGATATGGAGCAGCATAGTATGCCATTTCCTCATTCGTAAGTTTTCGGTCTATCAAGTCAGGTAGCATTTTTTTAATGAAAATATTTGCTCGTCTAACCAGTAATCCTCCAAGGAAATTACTTCGCATCATAGTTAGTGCTATTTTTATAGACGTAGGCATGGTGTCATAACGCACAATGTCAATAGCGGCCTCCATAAAGGCGATCGATTTTACATTATCGCGATGTAAGTTGGCATAATGAAATCCCATCATACCTCCCCAATCATGTATGACAAGCGTGATGTTTTTCAATCCAAGCTTTTCAATAAATGCCTCCAGGTAATCATAACTATCCTTAAAACCATAATCGATATCTGGTTTATCTGACTTCCCCATTCCTATGTGATCAAGAGCAATACATCTTCCTTTGTCTTTCATATAAGGGATGATATTTCTCCATAAGTAGGATGAAGTCGGATTACCATGTATGAACAAAATAGGGTCTCCTTTGCCTTCATCGATATAATGAATTTTACTTCCTTTCACTTCCAAATACCTAGATTCGAATGGGAATTTCGCTGAAATTTCTTTTTTCATGATTATTTTTTTTTGATTATGCGTTTTGCTTTCTTGGGTGTAATTCTTCTGTTTCAATGAAATGTTTTAGTTCTTCCAGCATACCCTCAGAAGATTGACTAAGCCATTGCTTAACTTCTTGTGCTTTTTCAGCGGGAACCATATCCTTCAAAACCATATTAACCTCAATAGAAGCCGTGCATGATTTTTCAGTAACTATCTCCAATGCCCATTGAGCTTCAGCTTTTTCAGCAAATGGCGGTGCTCCTGCTGTAACGGTGTACGATAACACATGATTTTCTGAATCAAAAATATCAAGCGTGTGTGTGTTTTCTCCCCGCTCAACAAAGGTGTCACGAGCAGAAAAATCAATTCCATCGAATTTAGTTTCTCCAGTAGGCTTAGAGTCTTTAAAAAAGCTTGCCCATTCATGGATTCTATCAAATTGCTTACCCATTACTTTCCAAACGTTATCAGCACTCCTTTCAATTAGCAGCTCGTTTCTTATTTTCATCTTAAATTGATTTAAAATGACAGTAGTTTATACTGCCTTCTAAACTGTTGGATGCATGAAAAAGGAAGGTGTGACAAAAAAAAGACTACATAAAGTAATCTTTTAATAATGTCAAGGGTTTGTTTCTTAGATCTTAAACAGATTTTTAATTGTATGGTCGTTTATAATCTTACTTACCACTGTCTTGGCATCAAATTTTGATTTGCTTGGATGAGCTCTGAAAATATCTATGTATTTCTGGTCCACAACATCTTCTATAGCGTCTTGATTTTCTGTAACAAAATCGCCAATTTTTTTAGTGTAAGATCGTTTTAGAATGAGATTATCTTTATCAAGGGCGCCCATTTTCAAAGCACTTTTAGCTTTTTTTACACATCTGCAAGGATTTGATTTTTTGATTAATCCACAACGATACTCCATGTAATTATGCAATTCTTTCCTCGCCCTGCTCAACTTCTTTCGGAAGTTTTCCTTGGAGATATTAAAGATTTCGGCACCTACATTGTGATCAATAGCAAATACTTTTCCTAACAAATAAATTAACCTTTGCTCTCTGTCCAAACAGATGAGCATTGCCGATGTACAACGAAACTTAACTTCTTGTGTGTACTCTTTTATTTCTAATTCCTCTTGAGGTGTCATCGAAGGGTCAGGAACAGCATTTAACTGTTGGTCATGTGCTTCAAAATTTGGGAATGAAACTTCTTTTGCCTTTCGCTTGGTCTGCAAAAATTCATTAAATACAATACGATACAACCATGTCCTAAATGCACTTTCCCTTTTGAAGGTTGACAGTTTGGTGACCACTTTAATAAGCACTTCTTGTGTTAAATCCAATGCGTCTTCATTACTATGTGTCATTTTCCAGGCAACATTATAGATAAATTCCTGGTGGATATCAACTAGCTCGTCAAGGGCCTTAGAGTTCCCTGCCAGCACTTTATCAACCAAGGCAAGATTATCAGTCTCCGAGTAGTTTATCGATAATGGATTTTTCATATTTGTTCTTTCAGCCTTAGATGCAAATTAATTAAATGTGTGACAATGTAAATAAAACTGAGCCTAATCTTTCTTTAGCTACAACGAAGGCGAGACAGGTTCGTGAGCTGGATGTTATTTGACCATCAATCTTCTATCCAATTAACGACTGACATTCATTGACTTAATTTATGTTTCTGAAGTAAAAATATCCAGTTCACTATTTTTATAATCTTTCAAATTTTTTGTCAGAATTAATTCAACCTTTCCATTCTACAAGTATTTTTCTATTAGAGATTTTGTTAATTCCTTTTTATAATCAAAATCCTTTGGTGCTTTAAATGAGCCTCGAAGTGAATCTGCTATTGTTGTTGATTCACTTTTAACAATACCTTCCTCCTTTACAATAGCTATAAAATAATTCTCAACTATATCATACAAACTACGCCCTTTTCCTTTTGCATATACTTTAGCTTTTTCAATCAGTGTCTGTTCAATTGTGCGTGTCAATTTTGTATTCATCTTTGTTGTTTTTAAATAATCAATCTTTTTTTCAGAAGACCTGCAGTATGATTTTCCCTGCTTACCCTAACAAAATAGCTGTGTATAAAATATTTCCTCAATATGGCGATGAGGTTTCAAAAAGGAAAAAGTGCTTCAATATCCTGTTAAATAGCTAAGTGTCTGTTCAGAAATAAAGCATACAGAATAAGCGAAGTTAATTTTTGTGATAATAAGGCGAAAAACGCAGACATAGCACTGCTATGATAAGGATTTTCAACGCAATTAGCGCATTAAATAAAAAGCATAAATGTATTGTTTATTTCTGAACAGACACTAAGACGATAATCGAGATATATTTTATATAGCAGGCATTACCTTGTGTGTAGAAAGGCCTGTATTTGATAGACAAGAATTTACAGCCTATTTAGAGTAGTAAATACCTATATTCAATTCGCATATCCTCACATCTTCAATTCCTTTGTCAGGTGACTCAGAGTGGTGGGAGTCCTTATACAAATTTATTTTATCACTGGAGCTTTGGCTATATATTAACCTGATCGATAATTGACTATATGATAAGAGCAGTTGCGCCAATGCTGAAGTTTTGACGTAAGCATAAATTGAGAAATTCACGTACGGTTCCTTGCCTAGTCCAGTAGGTGGGTCGGAGAGGTTAGGTGTGAAATTCCCCTTGTCTACTTAACTGACTTATCGTTTTATTCAGTTCTTCAAACTCTTCTTGATTAAAAAATTATCAATTTTGGTAAAATTGCATCTTTAAATTATTTATTAATGGATAGTAATGACACAACTAATACTAAAAATGATATTCCAGAAGAAATTGTGCGAATCAAATTCAAATTATTCCATTTGGTTTCAATAGCCATTCTCAAGGATTTAGCATTCTCTACAGATATAGTTTCTAAATTAGTATTATCTAACATCCTGTTTAAAGGAATGTTTCCTAAAAGAGTAACACCAAAAGCACCAATCCAATAAATAATAAAAACAGCTATTAATGTCCAGAATAAGTGATTTGGAAAAATTTTATAGTAGCATAAAGGAACTAATGCAACAGTTATTACTGCTCCAATAAATACAATTCGAAAAGAA
>CAYREN010000445.1:0-4143 GCA_964423255.1 uncultured Roseivirgaceae bacterium
ATGTTTGCGGCAAGATTTGATTTTTTACCCAATTTAAATTTTGTTTTTAAGTGCAGTTCCATAAGCCCTGAAATCTTGCCTCCTTGTCCATGACCGTTACCAACATAAAAATAGTCCATAAACCCATTGAATTTATGGTTCGTTCCATAAAGCGGATTGAAAGACTTGTCTGTGTTATCTGTAAGACTGCTACCGGAAATATATTCAAATCCAAGAGTAATTGGAGTAACTTTAGTTTTCAATGTTGCATGTAGCATTATCATTGAAGCATTTATCCCTACATTATTACTATTCTTTCCGCCTTGATAGTAGAATTCTCCATCCAATTTTATATTCCCAAAATTGATGTCTCCAATAAAACCATAGGTTTGACGATAGGCCATAGAGGTGTCGGATTGTACCTGACGTCCATCGTTATGAAATAGCAATGACATCCCTCCTTTATCAAATTTTTTGTCCCACCAACCAAATATCATTGTTTTGTAATTATTTACTCCGAGGTATTCATTTCCTGAAAGTTTACCAGGTTCAAAAGGTATTTGTTGATTGTAGGCAAATGCTATATTAAGCTCACATTGTTTTTCATTATTTTTTCTTATAAACATAAAAGCATCGTGACTTCTTCCTTGTTGTGCCCAATCGAGATTTCCCATAAATCTAGCATTATTATAATCCATAGCCATACGTCCTAATTTGAAAGCATATTTGTCGTTAAAAGAATATTGTGCCCAAGCTTCATACACGTTTTGTAATGTCGGGTCTGTCTTGTAAATCTGATCGAGGCTACCCCACATTCTCACATCTTGCAATGCGACTTTCAATTGTATCTTGTCATTCATAAAGTCAATATACAACCTTGATCTTTGCTCTATAAAAAAAGCAGGGTCTGCGCTTTGGTTTCTAAGTTTTTTAAACCCATTTCTAAATTCACTTCGAGGTCTTATCTCACCGGTAATGGTAAATTGTGCAAGAAGGTTTGTGTTTGCGACTGACAGTAGAAGTCCTATGATTACGATGTTAAAAAATATTTGCTTTTTCATTTTATAATTTGCTGAATGTTTAAAAAAATGATTACGTTAATGGCATTATTGGCAAAACAAATATGTAGGCCTTTATGTTGTTATGATCTAAATCATAGAGCCTTTTAGCCTTGAATAAAAATACTAAAAACTGATGAAATTGGATATATTAAATTTTAGATTTTCGATTATGTCGTTTATAAATATTCTGTCTAAATAGCTGAATTTTGAACCTTTAAATGATAAAACATTAAGCTGAAAAAAAAATGAATTTGAAGAGATTAATTATTCAACTCGCGTTACAATGAAAAAAGTGATTTACATCGACGAAGTTTGCAGGCTATGTCATTGGTCTGTCAGGCTAGTCATTAAGCATAGTAAAAAGGGCATATTTTCTATTTCTTCTTTTCAATCCAAATATGCTCAAGAGGTACTTTCCAATGTTAAGGGTATGCATATAAAACACGAATCACTGGTTTATCAGCATGGCCTAGTGGTTTTCACAAAGTCCGATGCTGTTTTACATATATTAAAAGACATGGGAGGTAAATGGAAATTACTATATGCATTTAAATTTGTTCCTAAGTCAATTCGAGACTGGATATATGAATTTGTAGCCCGAAACAGATATAGTTGGTTTGGAAAAAAAGATTCTTGTGAACTACCTCAACCACAATAACAAAAAATATGGACCTATTCTCAAGGAATTGGTAATAGTCCAGGCTAAAAAGAAAATATCAAAAGCTCATATTGTAATTCTGCATTACTTGAATTAGTCTTTTTCGGGGGAAAATAATTTTTGATTAAAACTCCTCTTTTTTATGGGCCTGCTCAATAATATATTGAGGTTATTTTCGGCTGTCAAATTTCTATCCCACAATTCGACGGCCTTATTATAATGTTGAGCTGCCAGGTTATATTGAAGCTTATGTCGTTCGATAATTCCCAAATTGGTATAACTTACAGACAGCCTTCTTTTGGTTTCGGTTTGTGCCTCTTCAATTTCTTTTATTCTATAATTAATAAATTTGGTTTTCTCCTCTTTGCTAAAATTATCTAACCCTTCAAGAAAATCATCATGGATAAGTTTTTCAATTTCTATTGAATTTTTCTCTCCATATTTTCTCAACCAACTTTGATAATTATCAATGCTTTTTAATGAAGAAATCTCAGCAAGATTTATCAGTGAATCTTGTGCATTTTGTTGGATAATATCGGCGTAAAGTGCCATTGTGATCCATGATGCTGCTCTGTTATTATACAATACTCCAATCTCATAGGAATTATTATAATGATCGAATTGAGCATAAATCTGCTCGATATTGTCCATCAACAAAAAAATAGAATCGAAATTGTTGTTTTGTGCATAAACATTATAATCCTCATAAAGTTTCCTCGTTGCAAAGATCCGGGGATCTGTAGATTCATTTATACTTTTATAATAAAAATATGAAATGGTAATACCCACAAAAACAATAAGGCTCATGATAATGAAAAGCGTTATTGTCTTATTATTATTGAATAACGTCATTGATAACCTTAAAAATTATGATTCGAAATCATAGCATTTCCACAAGAAAGTGAATCAGATTATATCACTAGGAATGAACTTTTCCCATTGTCAAAGCCATCGCAGACCAGAAGAAAATCACCTTACCTGTGACACTAAACATCCGATGCTTTAAAGCACATTTCAAATGCAGCACTAGATGCCACGCTATTGGGAATTTATCTGCCAGAGGCATGAAGCGCACCAGTTGGGTTCATCGATTATTGACACTTTTTACATTGTCAAAGTTATTGAAAACTGGAAAGTAAACATGGTAGCATGCTTCAATCCATCTTTAGCCTTAAAAAAACATTTATTAAACCCAGAATTGTCATTAGCCAAAATCTCTAATGGCCGTCATTAGGGATTTGCCTTTGTAAAGTATTGGAGTTTAGTTGAACTTTTTATCCCAGCCAATGGTCAGTCCAAAAGGAAAATGGAATCCCTACAATGAATAGACCTTGGTAGTAATCACCTATGAAACAGGTGATACGATACAAAGATTAGGTGAAAGTTTAGCTTTGAAAAAAAAGGAATAATGGAGGCCAGCCATGAAAGTACCACAGAATTTACAAGCGAATAACAGATTGAAAAAAAGGGTTTAACTTTATAAAGTTGAACCCTTTAATATTTTATTATACATCACAAAAAAATTCCTTTTAACGGCTATTTACAGACTTTATCAATGACAGCTTGTGCAATTAATTTGGCTTTTTCAAGGTCAAAATCATTTCCTTTATTCAGACCAACATGTACAGTAAACTGATAATCTCCTACCAAAACTATTATGGCATTTACTTTTTGTTCCCAAACAGCTGCATCGCCTAATCCATCTACTTTTAAATAGGAAAAATTCATGCCTATTCCATCTGTGATTTTTTTGGCATTTTTATCAGTTGTTTTCTTTGCTACTTCTTTGTCAAGAGCTTTTGTTAATGCTGCCTGTTCTTCAGGAGTTCGCGTATGGTATTTTGCGTAAAAGCGATCCACTGGAGTTTTACTTTTATACAATTTTATTTTATTAATTGAACCCAATGATACTTCATGTTTTTGTCCATTGATTTTCCATTCAGCTTGTACAGAAGCTATTCCTAAATAACCTTTGGGCAGTTCCGGTTTTTTAAGTTTTTCTGCAAGTGTGGAATATTCTACTTCTGAACCTTGAAAATCAACATATTTAGCTACCATTTCTTTTGAAAAGATATTTTCTGGTTTACCGTAAAACGGTTCCAAACAATTGTTGCTTGATTTTGAATCAGACTTTTCTTTTGATGAACTAATCGAAGATGCTTTATCAGTAGATTTATCTGAACTTTTCCCACAGGCTACTAATAAAAAAAGCAAACATCCCGTTAGCAAAACAAAACTTAGAGAATGATGGCCTTTAAGAAATTTTATTGGTTTAAAAGGACAATTATTTTTCATTGATAATTTCATAAAACTTTATTTTGTTAATTATTTTCTTTTAGAAGAAATTCTACCTTATCATAACTGTTTAATACTAAGTCTTTTTAAAGAAAAGTTAAGTTCTAATTAACACAGCAATTAGTGTTATATTTATCCCGATGGTAACAC
>CAYREN010000446.1:0-4139 GCA_964423255.1 uncultured Roseivirgaceae bacterium
AGAAAGACCATTGTGATTTCTTAGCTTGTTCTTTAAATCAGCAAAATGACCATCTATTGCATTGGTGGTATTGGGTATGTTAAGTTCAATATTATCATACCAAGTAAAAAGCCAAGGTAAGTTATTCTTTAAGCTTCTATATGCACTTCTCAAACGCTTGTGTGTATAGTGACTTTTTCCTGTCTCTGGATTTATTGTTCTCTCATTTAAGAATGATTTCCATTTATTAAACCATGCCTCTAATGCTCCATGAAAAGATTCTTTATCAGTTTGTTTTAATAAGTCTACAGTTGACTTTAACTCTTTAGAAACCTGTAACTTAGGGTTTTTAGTGATGTAGCGTCTAATAATTGCTGCCTGATGAAACTGGCACATTTGAACAGGTATATTTTTAAATGATTGAATCAATCCTTTTCGTCCATCACATACTATTGCAGCGATTGTAAAACCTCTTGATTGAAGCTCTTTTATACCTTCTATATACAAAGTATTAGTCTCCGTATTCACATAGTATTTGAGAAGATTTTCTTTCGTAACAGCATCTTTAAAAAGCATAACTCCAAAACTTCTTCCCCAGTAAGTTGTGTCTGTCAAAACAATGACTGATCTTGCTTTTTTTGATGGGAAAGAAACTGTATATAAATCTATTTTTCTTTGAACAGTTCGCTTACTGCAATTGTACCTTTTGCCCAATTGCGAATAGGTTTGCTTCCCTACTTGATATTCTTCCCAAAGAACCGAAGGAATTATCTTTTTCCCTTCAGTAAAATACTTGTTACAGGCGTAACATTTATAAGGCTGTTTTCCTCTTCTAACACCATGTTTTTTTGTAATTCTGCTACCACATCTAAAGCACTTTTTTTATCCATAAATTAAAAGTAGCTTTATATGCTATGATTCAGATACTTACAGCATAATTAGCAACCATTTTGTCCAGTAAGCCATGAAATATAATAGATATAACAAACTCATTAATAACACTTAATAATTTTCCTTAAACTAACCCCATACCAAAATGAAAAATTTAATAGCAGTATTTTTGATTATTTTCTTTGCTAATAAAGCAAATTCGAAAATTGTTTACTTAAACAATAACATAACAGAAAGCAACATAAGTGAAGACTTATATATCATCTGGGCTGACGCCTATGCTGCCAGCTCCATGGGAGATACCATTTACATTGTTGGGTCAAATATTAGTCATGGAAATATTACTATTAACAAACCACTAACTATCATAGGTCCGGGCTATTTTTTGGATGAAAATATAGAAACTCAGGTAAATAAAAATGGAGCAGAATTCGGAAACATAACTTTAGCATCGGGAAGTGATAACAGTAGTATTTCAGGTCTAAAATTACTTACCGGTCGCGTTATAAACATTAAATCAGGAGTAAATAATATCGCGATCAAAAACAGTAACATATTTCGCTTTACTATTGGTGATGCAGGTGGAGGCATTAGCGACAATATACAAATTATGAAATGCTATTTTTCAAATAGCAGTAATGGGATAGATTTTTTTACGAGTAGCATTGTCACTAATTTATCTTTCTACAATAATATTTTTAATTGCCCGATTTCTATCCCAAACGGCTCGTCCGGTATTTTTTCGCACAATCTACTATTGTCAAATACATTTAGTTTAGGTTCTTCCTCTTCATTTGAAATCGTCAATAATATATATTTAAATGATGATGATAATGGGTTGACCATACAAGCTCTGCCGGATGCCGCAGTTCACCACAACATTTCCAAATCTGCTGTTTTTGGAAGTGAAAATAATAATATCATAGCAGTTGAGAGTTTGCTTTTCATCGGCGCTTCTAATGCCTCAACCGACGGGCAATACCAATTGGCAGTAAACAGCCCTGCTAAAGGTGCAGGTTACAACGGCACTGACATAGGGCCTTTTGGAGGACCGATTCCATATCGATTGTCAGGACTACCTAATTTACCCAATATTTATGAGCTTTCAACAGGTGGTTTGGTATCCGGGGATAAATTACCGGTTCGTATAAAAATCAAACAATAATCATATGTGTTATGAAGAGTTTTATTTTTATTACCGCTGTTTTTATAGTGATAGGTTTAGAAACAAATGCCCAAAATATTGTCAAATTGGAATACTCCATTGACAACTTTGTTAGCGAAGGCAAAGGGATAAGCATTGATTTAGCAGTCACATCATCTGAGCTTGATACTTTATTAGAAATCGATTTAACAGGTTTAACACCCGGCATGCACACTTTGTATTTTCGCTCTTTGAATGATATAAATATATGGTCATTGCCAACGGAAAGGACATTTTATATAAGTCCTGACGTTACTAATTTGGATGAAAAGATTGTCAAAATGGAATATTCTTTTGATGGTTTTTTGCGCGAAGGAAATGGGATTGAAATTGATTTATCGGGAGATACCAACGAGATTGATTCGACTTTAAATCTTGGCATATCAGGGCTTGATGACGGTATGCATACTTTTCATGCCCGTTCTCAAAATAGCTCAGGTATATGGTCATTGCCGACGGAAAGAATATTTTATATAAACAATCCGGACACCCTTAAGGTGAAGGATATTTATTTCCGCTTTATTAATGATACTTATACTGGAAATTGGCAACATTCACCTGTTGCCCCCGCCAGAGCACATATAGATACAATATTGTACACTTCAGCAATTGATTTAGCAATTGATTCAAGTTATGCCATTGAGTTTTATGCTGTGAATAATTTGACTGCCCGAGGGTTATCAGCTTTTACTTCTGAATTCGTATTAAGGGCTAACCACACTCCATTGGCGTTGAAAAATAATTTGAAATTAAATGTACAGGAAGGGGAAATATTATTTGTATCCATGGACACTTTGTTTACGGATGAAGACAAACAATATGGTGATATTCTTGTGTATTCAATTCTTGACAACAACAGTTCAGGAATAAGTGATCTTATCAGTTGGAAAAGTGACACTACTATAACATTTTCACCTAATAACAAAGACATTGGAGTCTATAATTTTATTTTTATAGCTACTGACATTGGGTATGAATTAGATAGTATAAACGTACAATTAACAGTAAAAGCAATACCAAAGCCAAATAAAGTCCCCATCGTAAATAACCCATTAGAAAATCTGACTCTAACAAATGGTTTTGGATCACATGAAGTTGTACTTGATAGTGTATTTTCTGATCCTGACAAAGATGACCTTGTTTATACAGTAAAATCAAATAAAAATGATGTTGTTACTGTATTAATTACTAATTCGACGTTGACTATAACTGAGGTAGGAATTGGGTCCGCTGAAATCACAGTTACTGTGGATGATGGGAAAGGAGGAATGACAAGTGATGTGTTTATGGTCGATGTTGTTAAAAATGCTTTACCAATTGTATCAAACCCGCTTGCTGACTTGGACCTCGAGGAAGGTTTTGAATCTGTGGAAATTGAACTTGGGGATGTATTTACTGATTCTGACGATGACACCTTAACCTATTCTGCTAAATCAAATAATGACAATGTGGTTGCTGTTTCTGTTGTAAACTCAAAATTGACTTTAACTGAAACCGGAATCGGATCCGCTGAAATCACGGTTTCTGTAGATGATGGAAAAGGAGGAAAAATTGAAATTGTTTTTAGCATAGATATTAAAGAAAGTATAATCACATTTATTGTCGATGAAGAATATAGTTCTCAAATAGAAATTTTCCCAAACCCTGCTTCTTCTATTCTTTGGGTCATTTTACCAAAAATGGAAGATTCAGAACTTGTTTCTTTTCTGATATATAATCTTTTAGGAAAGAATTACCCGATTGATTTTAATATATATTCAAAAGGATATCAAATTGATGTAAGTAGTTTACAAACTGGTATTTATCTTATTCAGATATTAGTTGAAGATAAAATAGCTTTAAAAAAATTTATAGTTGAATAATAATGGTCCGTTACATTTTCGTAAGTAATTGAACATAAGAACTTTCCAAAAGTTGCAGATAAATTGCTATCTTTTGAGTATCAGATATAAAGATATTTGCAAAAAAACTTTTGGAAAGTTTACCGAAGTATTGAATTGAACCTCAGAGCACAATTTGCGTTTCCTTAACTGTGAGTTTTAAGACGAAAACAAATCCGGCTGAT
>CAYREN010000447.1:0-4129 GCA_964423255.1 uncultured Roseivirgaceae bacterium
TTGGTAGGGTACGCAACAGATCAAAGTAAAGTAAAGGCCGATGCAGTCACCAGACCAAGCACACCATATCTTGATCCCAGTTTCGGCATGGGAAAGAGAAACTATCCTGCAATATCAATGACGCAATTTGCAGCTTTAAATTTTTGCAAATGGCTCTCTGAAGTGACAGGGAAAATGTATCGTCTTCCTACCGAGGCAGAGTGGGAATATGCGTGTAAGGCTGGTACAACTACAGCGTATTCGTTTGGCGACAATGTACAAGAATTGGACGACTATGCATGGTACTGGGAAAATAGTGATGATTCGTATCATCTGGTAGCCCAAAAAAAACCAAACCCATGGGGATTGTATGATATGCATGGAAATATTGCAGAATGGACCATGGATCAATACCAGGAAGATTTTTATGCAACATTGGCAGATGGAGCTGTGAATCCATGGAGAATACCAACAAGTCTGCATCCTCGATCAGTAAAAGGAGGGAGCTGGGATGATGATGCAGAAGCATTGAGATCTTCTGCAAGGTTGATGTCAAAACGTGACTGGCAAAAAAGAGATCCGCAGATACCAAAAAGTTTTTGGTGGAATACGGATGCTCCATTTCTAGGTATCAGACTTGTGAGACCAGCCAAAGAAATGTCGAAAGCAGAAATAGAAGCCTATTTTGCTATGGTATTGGACGAGTAAAAAAATAAACTGTAATTAATAATATTTTAAATTTTTAAATAAAAATACCCAATATGAAAAATGAAAAAAGTATTGACAGAAGAAATTTTCTGAAAGGGTCGGTACTGGCAACGGGAGGCGTGATGATGGCCGGATTGCCTGTAAGTGCTAGCGCATTTGTAAACCCTACTGAAAAGAAATTGAAATTGGCCCTTGTTGGCTGTGGAGGCAGAGGAACTGGTGCCACTGTTCAGGCCTTGACTGCAGATCCGAATATACAACTAATTGCAATGGCCGATGCATTCAAAGACCGTTTGGATAATAGTCTGAATAACATCATGAATTCTGATCTGGCCGAGGACAGAAAGAAAAATGTAAAAGTAAAAGAAGAAAATAAATTTGTTGGTTTTGATGCTTATAAAGAAGCAATTAAAGATGCTGATGTCGTCATCCTTGCTACACCTCCGGGATTTAGACCTTATCATTTGGAAGAGTGCATAAATCAAGGAAAGCATATTTTCTGTGAGAAACCATTGGGAACAGATGCTGCTGGAATAAGAAAATGCCTGGATTTAGTAAAGGTTGCTGAAAGCAAAAAATTAAATATAGTTGTTGGACTTCAAAGGCACTATCAAACCAAATACCGTGAATTAATTAAGCGTGTAAATGATGGTGCTATCGGGGATGTAATTTCAGGACAGGTTTACTGGAATGGCGGTGGCGTTTGGGTGAGAGAAAGAAAGCCCGAGTACACAGAGATGCAATATCAAATGCGTAATTGGTATTATTTCAATTGGCTTTGTGGAGATCATATTGTTGAGCAGCACATTCATAATATTGATGTATTTAATTGGATAAAAGATGCTTATCCGGTTTCAGCTCAAGGAATGGGTGGTCGTCAAGTAAGAAAAGGTAAAGAACACGGAGAGATATTTGATCATCATTATGTGGAATTCACATATGAAGATGGATCTGTTTTAAATAGCCAGTGTCGTCATATCAAGGGATGTATGAATAGGGTTTCTGAAACCATTATTGGAACAAAAGGAAAAGTTGATACGAGTGGTAGTGGTAGTATTTCCGATCTAAAGGGAAACTCGATTTATATGCATAGAGGTAAAAATGACCCAAATCCATATCAAGTCGAACACGATGAACTATATGCTTCAATCAGAAGTGGCGGCGTGATCAACAATTTGAAATATGGTGCTATGTCAACTATGACTTCTATCTTGGGCAGATATGCCACATATTCAGGAGTAGAAGTGAAAATGGAAGATGCTCTGGCTTCAAACGTTCAGTTAATGGCTGCCACAAATAAGTGGAGTGATAATCCTCCAGTAATGCCAAATGCTGATGGATATTATCCGGTAGCTGTGCCTGGCAAATCCATGGTTTTTTAAACTAAATAGAATAAAATTCATATCCCGATACTGCAAACTTAAATTTAACGGTATCGGGTTTTTTTATGATCTTCAATACTGATTTTAATGTAAATTTACAGATATGAAAAGAAGAAATTTTGTAAAAAGTAGTTTCCTGGCAACAGGTGTCTCAGCTATCACAGCGGCATCGAGCATGGCTATGACATCCAAAAAGAAAAAGAAAAAAAATGATTTTAAACTTAAATATGCCCCTCACTTTGGTATGTTTAAAAATAGTGCAGGAAAAGATTTAGTTAATCAGATTAATTTCATGGCAGAAAGAGGATTTACTGCTTTGGAGGATAATGGGATGATGCGACGAAACGTTGCCTTGCAAACTAAAATAGGAGAGGCTCTCGTTAAAAATAATATGACTATGGGTGTATTTGTGATTGCTAAAGGTGGTAATATGGAGAATACCTTGGCAGCAGGAAATCCCGAATTTGTCGATATTTTTTTAGATGGCTGTCGTAAAGCTGTTGATGTGGCTAAGCGAGTCAATGCAAAATGGATGACTGTGGTGCCCGGTGGTTTTGATAGAGACTTACCTATCGGTATTCAAACCGCCAATGTAATTGATGCTTTGCGTAGGGGAGCTGAGATTCTGGAACCTCATGGCTTGGTTATGGTGCTTGAACCACTATCCGACTCACCTAACCTCTTTTTGCGAACTTCTGAACAAACCTATTTGATTTGCAAAGCAGTCAACAGCCCTTCGTGCAAAATCTTGTACGATATCTATCATATGCAAAAAAATGAAGGTCACCTTATTCATAATATCGATCTCACCTGGGATGAAATTGCCTATTTCCAAATCGGAGATAATCCGGGAAGAAAGGAGCCTACAACAGGAGAGATTAATTATAAAAATATCTTCAAACATATCCACTCAAAAAACAAAGAATTAATTTTGGGTATGGAACATGGTAACTCTATTGAAGGAGAAGAAGGAGAAGAAAAAGTGATTGAGGCGTATATTGAAAGTGATAGTTTTGAAATTTAAAAGTTAATAAACCACCTTCTAAGAAGGTGGTTTATTAACCGCTTTTAGGGCCCAACAACTACGATTCAATCAAAGGAACTTCTACCTATGAAACCAATTCTTGTTTGTAATTTATTGGAAAAAAGATTGCGGGTAATTTTTTCCTACAATTGGAGGCTGTAATTAAGAGGAATATTGTACTTCCTACGGTACAGCTATTTCCCCACTTCCCCGATATTTTATAGTTATTTGAGAAAATGTGTTAAGTCTAACTTATTATAGACAAAGGATTGGTGTTTTTCCAACCTTCTCTGGTAAAATCGGGGAATACCTGTGGCATACCATCCTGTGCAATAGAATTTTCACTTAGTGGACCTACTGCACTCCAATAGCATCCTTCATATAAATTCTGGTCCATTGGTAGTCCTTTTCTCAGGCATTCTATAATCCTGTAACGCATGATAAAATCCATACCACCATGACCACCCATTTTCAATGCGAGTTCACCAAGTCTTTTGTAAAGTGGATGTTCGTACTTTTCGTAAACTGCTTGTAATTGTTCTCCTTCTACCCACTCATGATGGTCTTTTGTTACTCCTTCAAACCCGCCTTCCAAGGCAATTCGATTTGGGAATCCTGCCAATACACCTTTAGTTCCCTGGATTAAATTGTGTCTGGTATATGGTCTTGGACTTGTTTCATCCCATTGAATCATTATAGTTCTACCTAAATTTGTTTTGATAATAGAAGAATTTAAATCACCTCCTTTGAAATCTAATTTGTTCCATTTATGATCTTTGTCAAAATTCTTCTTTGCATAATCTGCTCTGCCAAGAGCAGGACTGGAAAAGGAGACTATCCTGGAAAAATTGTCATCTTGTCGAGCAAGATTCATGTATTGGGCAACAGGCCCCAAGCCATGGGTTGGATAAAGATTGCCATTTCGGTTGGCATAATGATAAGTTCTCCAGGAACCTGTACCTCGCTCTACACTGTTCATTTGTCCTCTGAGTTCGTGAATGTACGCCGCCTCACCATGAAATAATTCTCCTATCAC
>CAYREN010000448.1:0-1296 GCA_964423255.1 uncultured Roseivirgaceae bacterium
TAGCCACTCGAACCGGGGTAATTCGGAGATATTATTCTAAATCCATTCAGGCATAATCCCATGAGCATATTATGCCAACGCGGAGAAAAGTCCAAATGTAAACCGGGATGTATAAATAGTATTGTTCCATTAATTTTAATTGAATCCGGTGGAGAAAAAATATATGCCCCCGACCTTTTGGAGCTTTTACCAATGTAACTATAACTTAGACCTGAGTGTTCTTCCTTACCATACAATATTTTTATTTCTCCTGTCTTGATATCAAACGATTTCAAACATTTTGGTGTTTTAAAATCGCTATATGAGTATATAATTTTATTCCCACTTAATTGATAGTCATAAACTACACCGTTGTTTGTGATTTGTTCAATATCCCCATTTTCTAAATCTTGATAACACAAAAAATATTCTCCTCGAACAACTTTCAAAAAATAAAGCTTATTCCCCCATCGTTTTGGGAGGCGCAAATCATGATCAGAAGCCAGCACGAGTTCTGCATCTTGCGATTTATCTTCCAATTCACATTTATAAATATTATAAAATTCAGAAGTGTGATTGTTAACAAAATAAAGCGCACCATTTATTATAAAAAGATTTATTTTTTTGCCATGTAAGCCAATGAATATTTCTTTCAATTGCTTTTCTGCAATATCATATTGAAACACCTTGTCGTCTTGCGAAAAAACAAAATAGTTTTCCGATTTGTCAAAACAAATGTTGTTCGTCTTGGAAACGGAACTATAGATAGTTACATCATTCATACTATTCAAATCAAGTAAACGAAGCTCATTCCGATTTTTAAGAATATAAAGAAGATAATTCCCGGTTGGAGAAGAAAGGGCTGATTTTATAATTTGTGAATTTAGGAATGCATCAATTTTATTCGACGTAAATCTATACTTCTCATTACTATTGAAATCCCATAAGCCCGCAATTTCATCTTGAATTAGTAGAGGGTTAAATACATAATCAAAACTTAAATCCAGTTCTCGGGTACTGTCATTATAATATTCAAGGAGTTTAAACTTTCCATCGATATTTGCAGAGAATACTATTTTTTCATCAGGTGTAATGATAAAATGCGGTTCAACTTCATGGATATTTTTGAAATCCGGTAATAATATTTCCTGATCACACTCAATCTGATCAAACTTATTATCGTTATATCCGCATGAGAAAATAATAAATGCAAGTACAATTCCAGAGAATAAAATATTAGCGTGCATCTTTAAAAATTCTATTTCTTTCAATTCACAATTCGTTTATTCTATCATTCAATCATTCCCTCATTCAATC
>CAYREN010000448.1:1396-4104 GCA_964423255.1 uncultured Roseivirgaceae bacterium
ATCATTCTATCATTCTATCATTATTCTCTTCCAACCCAGTATTCCCTGATCAAATCCCATTCTTCATCACTCGTCTGCCAATCACAAAATACAGACAGCCCATCAACAAACTGCCTGGTAGTGTCAGAGTTCTCCAATGATTCTTGAATGGTCAAAATAGAATTTGGAATATTTTCAATGTCCATATCCCTGTATTTATGAAGCGCAGGGACATTGATAAAAGTGCCGATAGCGATCAAATATTGAACGGGCTTTGGTGTGGGAGTATTTTTTAATTTGATAATGTCTTCGATAAGGTGTTTGCAATTCCTCTCAAAGACATCCTGTGATTTGATAAATGTATCATAATAAAGAAAAGATAATTGATCGATGTATTGAACAAGTACTTTCAGTTCATCTAAGTCTGTTTTCTTTTTCCATGGTTTTGTGTCCGGCGAGGTAGCCACTACCACAGAGGATATAAAGGCCTCCGGAAGTAGTTCACGTAGTTTTTCATGAAAATTATTTACATTATTGGCATAGTTTTCCCTGTCACCTGGTTTTTCTTTTCTTACCAACTCCCGGTCCAGAAGCCAGTCTCCTGGGATTATATATTCAAAATCAATATGTACACCCTGAACATTCAATGTGTCAATTAATTTTTTCGTATCTATCAGCGCATTTTGTACCCAGGTAGAATCATCGAGGTAAACCGTCTTGTTCTGGATTCCTCCTACCCAGGGCAATATCACAATTTCCGGATATAGTTCTTGCAATTGTTTGACACTTTGCACAGCTGTTTCAGAAAAAGAATATGAAGGCAGGTGACCATCGTTTTGGTAAGGACCTGCAAAGAGGTAAGCGTATTTGAAATTATTTTCTTTAAGGGTGTTGGCATATTTCCTGATATGTGCAGGGGTCAGCTCTTCTCCGGTACTTGGCTTATATCCTCTAAGATATATGCTTTCTGTCCATATTGCGTTTTCTTGTCCGTGGTTATGGTTATTATTTCTTCTGGAATCAGTACAAGATGTCGCCACCAATATGAAAAGGAATGTGGTAGTCTGTATTAAGCTTTTGAAGGTATAAATATTTTTATTCATTCTTAATTTTGTTTAATAAACTTTTTCCCTACTCAGAGTTCTCTGCGAGTGACTCTGAGGTAGCATAATTTTCCAACAAATACTTTGTGCAAAAGCAAGGATGTACGACAATATTCCACTTTCACTCCTAAATCCCCTGAAGGGGACTTCCGGAAAGTTCTTTTTTTTACTCCCTTTAGGGTTCGGGGTGATATAAAAAAAGAACTTTTCAGACTTTGGGAATTTAGTCGTACACCCAAAAGCAATGCATTTGTAGTCAATTCCCTCAGAGTCACTCGCAGAGAACTCTGAGCGGGGTAAATATTCATTTTACGTGGTTGGACAATAATGTCGTGTAAAAAATTAATCATATTTCTATCAAATATCGGAAAAGGTTAAACCACCAGTAGATTGTTTAATATAGTATACACGATCACCTGATGGAGTAATACCAAGGCTACATATATCTTCCTCCAAAAAGATGGATTTTACTGGCTTGCCATCCCAATCAAATATGAATATATAATTCCCGCACATTTCAAATTCTCCCCTTCCCGAATAAAGTGATATAATATAGTCCTTAGTAGCATACAAATCGATATGTGCAAATTTCGTTTTTTCGATATTAATTGCATTTATAAACCCATTTGCATATTCTTTAATCTTATAAATTGGCATGAAATGATCAGGCCCTTTAATTGACTTAACTATTTCGTTATCGTCATAAAGTTCTATTAAATCCATTGTTCTATGAGCCACAGCAAATTTATTTTCATTTTGAGGTTTTTTTACTACTGTTGCTTTTTGAGCCAAGGCATTCAATGGAAATACCGATTGGGGATTAGAAGCAGGCCAAGTATCATTGGGCTCGGGCAGTTCCCCTATTTTGCTAATTATTTCTGATTCATCATTGAATGTGATAAACCTGCAATCATCCCTGGCAAACGTTGTCCCTGCAAATGTTGAATCGTTTATCCAAACTGGTGCTTTAACTCCCCAGCAATCGCGTGTTAATTTAATCTCCTTTTCAGGAATGTAACCCGCATTGTTCAAGGCTTCCAATATATTTATTTTCATTAGCTTTCGTAATGTGATATCATATCCTCAAAAAATATGCTTGTCTTCAGTGGGCAATATCCGAGAAATCTGAACACACTCACCAGGACCGCGCCCTCTACCAATGGCTTGCCCTAAGTAAGTAAATGAATTGAGCCCAATAACATGAAGCATTGGTGATGTTTTACTATCTACACATACTAAAAAGGTATCAATGACAGTCATTCCGGTCACATGACCAACAATGTCTATCTCTTCATTACCAGATTCTATATTGATTTTCTCTGGGAAAGTGTCTAAGTTGATTCTACGAATCTGTGTAGCATTTTTCTCTGATTCAGAATTATTAGTTAATCTCTCCGAATTATTCTCTCCAATACAAGATGATAAAGTGAATAAGATAATATAAACTAATATATATTTCATATAGCTTGATTTTGATGTTGTATTTTTTATTTAATTATGCATATCGGTCAGTCCCGATCAAATAGTACTCAGCCTCAAATTCAATATACTTATTAGAAAATTGATCTCGAGGCTAAGTTTATTAAGATTTAACTAAGTTTGTGGTGGCTAACATCCAAGTTCGTA
>CAYREN010000449.1:0-4093 GCA_964423255.1 uncultured Roseivirgaceae bacterium
CGGTATGATCGATATTTGATATTTCATTTTGCCGTATTCCATTTGGCAACTCCTCTTTGAGATTATTACAAGAATGCAAAGGTAATAAACTTTTTATTAAATAATGCAAAAAATAGATGAGGTTAATAATATAATTAGGCAACTTATTTGACCCTATAAAACATTTATTTTTACGCTAATCTCAATATATAATTATCATACTTTTACTAACTCTTAATTTCTAATAATGATGCCTGATATGAAATTTAAAATTATCTGTTTAAAAACAGTTTAATGTTGGTTTCGCATATATTTGCAAGCTTTGAAACCCATGGACAAATTATATGGAAATTTTACAAAATGAATATGTAGCTTTTTTCGCCATTGTTGCGTTAGGTATTTTACTGGGAAAAATATCTATCGGAGGTATTTCTCTGGATATATCGGCAATAATTTTTGTAGCGTTATTATTTGGCCATTACGGTGTAGAGATGCCTGATATATTGCAAAAAATCGGATTGATATTTTTTATTTATTCAGTTGGGATACAAGCTGGGCCTGTTTTTTTTGAATCTTTTAAAAAGGACGGTTTAAGGTTGGTAATGATTGCTGCTCTTGCGGTTATTTCCGGAGCGGTGATTGCGAGCCTTTTGGCATATTTTATGAATATTGATTTTAAGTTAGCTGTTGGTCTTTTTGCCGGAGCTATGACAAGTACACCCGGTCTGGCAGCAGCAATTGAAAGTACCAATTCTACTTTAGCGTCAATAGGTTATGGAATTGCTTATCCATTTGGTGTTTTGGCAGTGATATTATTTGTCAAAATATCGCCTAAGATTTTTGGAGTTTCTATTAAAGATGAAGAAGTAAAATATGAAGAAGGAGCTAAGGCAGATTTTCCTCAGCTAAGAAATAAAAATTTTGTAGTAGAAAATAAGAACATCTTTGGCAAGACCTTAGGTGAGCTAAAAGTGAGGACCATGACTCACACAAATATTTCAAGGATATTGCATGATGGGAATGCATTTACGCCTAGCTCCTCAACAGTACTAAATGAAGGAGATATATTAAAAGCTGTTGGGACAGAAAACAATCTTAAAAAAGTCAGTATGCTTATTGGTAAAGAGACTCAGAAATTAATTCCATTAAGCAAGAAATATGTGATTCAGCCAGTCTTGGTCACAAATGACAATGTAGTTAATAAATCACTATCTGAAATTGGACTATTCGAACAATACGAAGCTACAGCAACGTCTATTAGAAGATCAGGAATTGATATTAGCCCAAGTGCCAATACTAAATTAATGTTTGGTGACAAAGTAAAAATTGCCTGTAATGATCAAAATTTACAAAATGTAAAAAAGTTGTTTGGAGACAGCACAAAACGTTTAAGAGATTTGAATTTTCTTCCGGTTTCATTGGGTATTTTAATTGGTGTGCTGATAGGGAAGTTGGAAATACCAATATTTGGTCTGGATTTCAGCCTTGGATTGACAGGTGGTGTTTTGATGGCCGCGATTATCCTTAGCCGCATTGGGAAAACAGGACACATATTATGGAATGTTTCTGGTTCCTCAAATCAGTTATTACGTAAATTGGGCCTAATATTTTTCCTGGTTTCGGTAGGTACTGATGCAGGAGGCAATCTAATGGAGACTTTACAGAATGGAGGATTATCGTTTTTTGTTGCAGGTGCAGTAATTACAATTTTTCCAATGTTAGTAACCATGATCGTGGGACACTATTTATTGAATATAAATTTTTTGACACTAATTGGAGCATTGACAGGTTCGATGACTTCTACTCCGGCATTAAGTGCTGTTGATCCTATGACTGTTTCAAATGGCCCTAAAATTGCTTATGCAACTGTTTATCCATTTGCCTTGGTATTGATTATAATATGTACACAGATCATGAGTTTGTTTTGATTTTATAATTGAATATTATGGTTTGATTTTCTTGTACTTTTTGTAAATGTCATAATTATTGAGAATAGATACTACATAGTTTACTGGTTCTTTTCCTCTACAATATCCATATTTTACTACCGGGTCTTTATAATATTTTGGGAAAGATTTATTCAAGAGCATTTGTGCCACATTATTATCCCATACACTTGTGTCAATATTATATTTTTTTGCTAGACGAATTGCATCCTGAACATGCCCAAGACCTACATTGTATGAGCCTAATGTAAACTTTATTATTTCAAGTTTATCGTTAAGTTCACCCTCCCAATGCTTTTGAAGAATTATCAAATGTTGGGTTCCTGCCGCAATATTTTTTTCTGGATTTAAAAGATCAACACCATTAAAACCGTAACTTTTAGCGGTATGAGGCATTAGTTGCATAAGCCCTGTTGCACCACGCCATGATTTAGTTTTGGGATTAAAATTGGATTCCTGAAATATTAGTGCGGCTAGCAGTCTCCAATCCCAATTAATCTCCGTTGCATACTTTTTTATTAATTGATCATAGGTGGATATTTTCCCTTCTTTGATGAAACTAAACTCTCTATTTATGATATGCTGTTTTCGTTTAGAGATTTCAAAATATTTATTATGAATCATATTAAACTCAAGAGACCCCAGGCGCTTATCAATCCATGAATTTAGTGTTGAGAGCAATGTTGTAGACTCTTTGTTAACTGCCCAAGCTATTTGCTGACTGAGGCTCATGGGTGTTTTAATATCAATTTGGTCAAAGTAAGCGTTGAAAATGATAGCTTTGTTTTCGTCACAAATGGTATAGTCAATTTCTTTGTTTGAGACCATTTCAATCAGATGCTCAGTCACAAAATCTCCGGGGGCATAGGAAATTTCGAGATTGAGTCCGGTTTCGTCTTTTAAATTTTCTAGCATAAGTTCGTATGAGGAATTTTTCCTTACAACAACTTTTTTGTCGTTAAGATCTAACCTATCTCTGATTAAGCTTTTTTCGATTTCATCACGTTTCAATTTGTTTTTATTTTCAGGGAGTCTCTGTACTAATACTTGCCTTGTTCGGAATAGTGGTTGAGAAAATGCAACGATTTCCATTCTCTTTTTAGAAATGGTGAGGTTAGCAGCCACAATATCTCCCTGACCTGCTATCAAAGAATCCAGGATATTATCAAGAGCTCCTATTATTATTATCTCCAAATCCAAATCATTCTCTTTTGCGAAAAGAGCAAGCATTTCATACTCATACCCCAAGGGCTGACCCTTGTAAATAAAGTAGCTTGTCATGCTATTATCAATCAAAACTGTTAAGGTACCCACCTTCTTTGTGAATATTGGGATATCTATTTTTGGAGTTTCGACTAAGATTTTTACTTTTTCATTTGAATTTTTTTGATGACAAGATTGGCAAATCGAGACAAAGCAAATGCAGAGAAATAAAAATTGAAAGCGAAATTTCATATATAAGTTTTACACCAAAATAGGTATTATTTTTTTTTAATTATAACATAGTTTATGTAAGTTTCAAGGGGTATATTATTTTGTTTATTGATAGCTTTATAATTGATTGCATATGATTGCATTTGTCTGATGACAATTTATTGCTTTTTTTAATTATAAAAATTTCTTTTTATTTTTGGATTTATTCAATTAATTAATTTTCAATTAACCTTATTTATTTATGAAAAATGTATCGTTTATTATTTTAGTCGTTCTGTTCAGTTCGGTAAGTTTTTTTTCTTCGTGTAATAAAGCTACTGACCTAATAGCAGGCAATTGCTCTGCTAATTGGACAACAGATGTTGCAGATGAATTTTCTTCATTGGGTACAACAAGTGCTGCCTATGGAAGTGATCAGAGTGCCGCAAATTGTTCAGCTTATAAAGCTGCAATGCAAAATTATATCAATGCTTTAAAGTCATTGTCAAATTGTACCTTGATTGTCGGTGCAAATAAGACCGCGTTTAAAAAAGAATTAGAAGATATGGAGGATGATATAAAAACGCTTTGCTAGCAAAGTGGAGAATTTGTTTGCATTGGAATTACAAAGGATGATTACCATTTGCATTAATTATTAATAGACGACCTACATATAAATTGATTTTAGTATATACATCATTTAGGCATTCAGATTTAATTCTGAATGCCTTTTTTTGTTTTATATTGTCATTACA
>CAYREN010000450.1:0-4089 GCA_964423255.1 uncultured Roseivirgaceae bacterium
AAACATACAGCGACTTCAGAGATTGTATTCACAGAGATAATAATGTGTTCGAATTGATCTGGTATTTGAGGATGTATTCAGAAAAAAGAGACCAGTACATTATTATGCTTAGAAATGTGATAGTAGCAAATGATCTCGTTCGGTACGATAATTATACTTTAGACCGAGAGTTTTACGATTATCCGGTAGATGAAAATGCCATGTTTTAAGAAAGTGTCCATTTAACTCAGACCATTTTATATCAGTTTCGTTTTTTTGATTTTATCAATGCTGATTTTAGCATCTCCATCTATTTTTAGATTCTTGTTTCGCCCACTGTTGAGATGTTTGATTTGGTAAGATTTCCAGATATAACCTACTTTCCCACCCATTATATCTCTATTTTGGTATTTAGCATATATATGTAAATAAAGAATGGCTCAAAAATGGGGAACCTATTTTCTCTGAAATAGAAATCAATTCCCTGTCTCATCCATCAGGCAGGATTGTCTTTCAGTATTTTGCTTTTCAATAATTATTCCCAGGATTATTCGGATTAATGTCTCTATGCTTACCTCTTAATTGTAAAAAAAAATAAAAGCTTATCAATTATTCCCCACCTGTTTCAATATATACCCAAATTTATCCTCGCCTATTTATTTGTAATTAATCCTGTATGCCAAGTCTTTCACAATTGCTAAAAAATTCCTTAATTGAATTTTATTCACTTTGCAAATAATGCGGCATGAAAAGAAGATCATTTCTCAAAAACAGTTTGGCAACAGGAGCTGTACTTTCTGTAAATGCATTTACCCAGCCAGAGAATGTTAATGCAGGTCCTATTATTGAAGATTTCTCATTAAATGAGACCACGATTGCTAATCTATCCAAATCATACGATAATGGAACATGCTCTATTGTAGATGTCATTAAAAAATATCTTGATCGGATTGAGACTATTGACAAAAACGGGCCTTCACTAAATGCTGTAATCGAAATAAATCCAGATGCCTTGGATTTTGGGAAGGTTTTGGATAATGAAAGAAAAAACGGAAAATCCAGAGGCCCACTGCATGGTATTCCGATTATGTTGAAAGATAATATTGATACTTCAGGGAAAATGATGACTACAGCAGGCTCTCTGGCATTGGAGGGAAATTATGCTACAAATAATTCCTGGGTTGCACAAAAGCTTGAAGATGCCGGGGCAATTATCATTGCTAAAACCAATCTTAGTGAATGGGCAAATTTTAGAGGATCACGATCTAGCAGTGGATGGAGTGGTCGTGGAGGACAAACTCAAAACCCTTATATTATTGATAGAAACCCATGTGGGTCAAGTGCAGGATCAGGGGTGGCAGTTTCTGCAAATTTGTGTGCTACAGCTATTGGTACGGAAACTAATGGATCCATCATGTGCCCATCTTCTGCAAATGGTATTGTGGGCATTAAGCCAACAGTTGGTTTGGTTAGCAGGGCTGGTATTATACCAATTGCCCATAGTCATGATACAGCCGGCCCGATGGCAAGAACCGTTGAAGATGCTGCCATCGTTTTGGGAGCGTTGACGGGAATTGATAACAAAGACGATTATACCGGAAAAAGTGAAGGCAAGTTCCATAAAGATTATACAACCTTTTTAGATAAAAATTCCTTACAAAATAAACGGATTGGCATTGCAAGACATTTCTTTGGATTTCACGCTAAGGTTGATCAATTGATGGAGAAAGCTATTGAAGACCTTCAAAATATTGGCGCAATAACTATTGAGTTGGATGAGGAAGACCTGAAATTCAAAAGCGGCAGAGATGCCTACAATGTATTGCTGTATGAATTCAAAAATGATTTGAATAATTATTTACAAAATTGTACTTCTGATATCAAGATTAGGTCACTGGAACAACTTATAAAATTCAATATCGACCATGCAGACAAGGAGATGCCATTTTTTGGTCAGGAAACATTGATTGCTGCCCAGAAAAAGGGAGGTCTGAATACAAGTGAGTATAAGAAATCCCTGGATAATGTGCTAAAATCCAACGGCCCCAACGGAATAGACAGGGTACTGGATAAGTATGAAATTGATGCAATAATTGCTCCTACCGGTGCTCCTTCATCGCCAACGGATGTGATCAATGGCGATCATCATTTAGGAGGGAGTTCGTCTCCTGCAGCACGCTCCGGTTATCCAAGCATTACTGTTCCTATGGGATTTATCCATAAATTACCAGTAGGTATTTCTTTTTTTGCAGAGGCATTTAGCGAAGCAAAATTAATTGGAATTGCATATGCATTTGAACAAGCAACCAAGCATAGAAAAACTCCGGAATTTATTTCCACTTTCAAAATATAAATTTAAAAATTTGACAGTGAAACTATCCTCTAATTTTCTAACAAATCATGATTGTTTAATTTTTATAGATTTAAATTGTATCATAGTTAGGGGTTTATTGTAAGGTAGGGTTATAATTAATAGGAGCATAAAAGCCTGATTTTTTTATTTTACAAAATTCAGATTTTTTTATGAAATTAATATTATCAGTTTTCGTATTTTGTTGTTTGGCCATTTTTGGCAACAACTCTTTAGCTTAAGATAGTGTCCATTTGCCATAGGAAAATGGATACAAAGCCGAGGTGAGGTGGTGTGAATTAAGAAATAAAAATTGCGTTTTTATAACTACAGATTTAGTGATGATGGGAGTGACCGGTGACAATTCGTAGGGCATCAGGCCATATGAAGAATACTCAATTCCTGCAAAGGATTATAGTTTTAAATTTTCTATAGAACCTATTTTATAAATAAATGACATAACTATGATGAATAAAGAACGAAGAAATTTTATTAAGACATCTGCCACAATGATGGCAGGAGCATCAATTTTAACTCCAAATATTTTGTTTGGTAAAGATGATAGAAAAGTAAGGATGGCTTTTGTAGGCCTCGGAGGTCGTGGAAGAGGGCATATGAAAAGGTGTATGCAAAGAGATGATGTAGAAGTAATGGCCATCTGCGATATTGATCCTGTCGCTATCGAAAAATCTAACAAGATGTTAAAAGATGCCGGCTACAAAAATATTCCAGCTTTCACTGATGGAGAGGAGGCCTTTTTGAAAATGTTTGAGCAGGGAGATATTGATGGTGTCATCATCTCTACTCCATGGGTTTGGCACACGAAAATGGCGTGTGCTGCCATGAGGGCAGGGATCTATGCAGGAGTGGAAGTATCTGCAGCCAACACCCTTGAAGAGTGCTGGGACCTGGTAAATACTTCGGAAGAAACTGGTGTTCCGTGTATGATCCTTGAAAATGTAAACTATCGTCGCGATGTGATGGCAGTATTAAATATGGTAAGAGAAGGCTTATTTGGCGAACTCATTCACATGGAATGTGGCTATCAGCATAATCTTCAGAAAGTTAAATTTGATCCGGGTGTTGAATTTGGCCCTGGCGCAAATAGTGAAGCGCGATGGAGAACCCAGCACTCAATTTCCAGAAATGGCGATGTATATCCAACTCATGGCTTGGGACCTGTATCGTCCATGCTTGATATCAATTATGGAAACAGGTTTATGTATCTTACCTCGACTGCTTCAAAGGCCCGAGGACTTCATAATTATATTGTAAAAACAGCAGGAGAGGACCATCCGAATGCAAAGGTGAAATTCAAATTGGGAGATATAATTACCACAGTGATAAAAACATCGAGAGACGAGACTATCACAATTCAACACGATACTAACCTCCCCAGACCTTACTCACTGGGTTTCAGGGTGCAGGGAACCGAAGGGTTATGGATGGATATAAATAAATCTATTCATATAGATGGCAAAAGTCCAGAGCACCAGTGGGAACCTGCAGCGGCCTACCTCGAAAAATATGATCACCCGTTATGGAAAAAATATGGAGAGAGAGCCGCAGGTGCAGGACATGGTGGAATGGACTTCTTTGTTGACCATGCTTTTATTGAGTCAATCAAGAGAAAGGTAAATACCCCGCTTGATGCGTATGACGCAGCAGCATGGAGTTGTATTGCACCATTGTCAGAAACATCAATTGCCCGTGGCAGTGAGCCTGTTGAAATTCCTGATTTCACCAGGGGCATGTGGATG
>CAYREN010000451.1:0-4088 GCA_964423255.1 uncultured Roseivirgaceae bacterium
TTCAATTTCTTAGGATCAAATTTTAATTTCTCATCATCAAACTCTCCTTTTTTATCAAATAAGTTTTTTGAAATCATGTGCTCTTTCCAATAATTTGCTCCTCCCTGCAATACTAATAAATTATCGTATCCATATTGTGTTAACAAAAGCCAGATTTCATTTGATTTTATATTTTCAGCACTATATAAAATCTTCTTCTTATTGTTGTTGAAATAGGGAACAAACTCATCATCTAATACCCTTTGCAAAGGAACGTTAACTGATCCATCTATGTGGAAATTATCAAAATCTCTGGGATTTCTTATGTCCACAAAAATGTAATTATCATCCTGATTAGAAAGTAATGCTTTAGCCTCTTCAGGGCTGATAAAATGATTTGCTTTTATCAATTCGCTATGCTGCACTTCAGCATCCTTATTGAATCTGTATTTTTTGCTACTCTTTAAAGATGTAAATATTAATCCTGCAAAAAGCAGAACAATTATCAATCCGAATAAATATATATATGGCCTTTTCATGAGTATATTTTTTTCAATAGAATAATAATGAACTAGCTACAACCTCCAGCAACCATCTTTTTCTTCCTCCTTGGCACAGGTTTTTTTGCTTTTATTTTTTTGGATGAATTGCTTGAACTGCCTTCGCCGGTAAAAAATTGTTTCGCTCCCATTCTGGTTTGATAATTGTATATCGCTTCTTCACCATCTTCTGATTTTGGTACTGCGGGCTCAATTATTGTAGCGTGCCAATTATTCAATCCGCCTTTTAATATATAGTTGTTTTTATAACCCTTTTGCCTAGTAAGCATCCAAGCTTCGCTTGCGAGGGTAGTACCATTACAGAAAAAAACATTTTTTCTGGCTACCTGATCTACATATGGAGCCCATTCTTCATCGAATAATTTTTCAAAAGGAATATTAATCGCTCCAGGCAAACTGAGTTGTTGATAATCAGTCTCAGATCTTAGGTCGATCAGTTGATATTCAGGATCATTGTTGATCAAGGCATTAGCCATTTCGTCAATGGAAATCACATAATTTTCCAATTGAATTTCATTCAGCAATTGCTTGGCATCCAACTCCAAAGAAGAATTTTGCTTTTGAGGTAGAATAGCAGCTATTAGTCCAAGACTAACCAATACGATTGATAAAATAAATCTGGGTTTCATAATAATCTATTTAATTTTTATAATTCTTTACTAATGTTTTCTCTCTTAAATAATTTTTCTGCCTTTTCACCAATCCAAAACATTAGGATAGCAGCAATGATTACTAGAAGGCCCAGTATACCATCTGAAATACCGAGGCTATCTGACAATTTTATTGGGCCCAAATATTTTGCATTATGTAGTTCTTCCCATAAAGGGTAGGTTTGTCCAAATATCAATATCCCCAGAAAACTTCCACCAAGGAAATACATTGCATCAATTTTACCAATAGCAGCAGCACAAACGCTGGTTCCCGGGCAAAAACCACCAATAATAAATCCTGCTCCCATAATTACGCCTCCCACAATAGCTGAGGTTACGAAATACTCATTTACGTAAATAATACTCATGTCCATCATGCCCATGGAATTTAAAAATAGCAAGCCGATCATGGCGACAATAGAGGCTGTAAAAAATACTTTTAATACTGTAGTGTCATAGCCGTAAAACATACCGGCCAGCTTTCTACTAGAACTAAAACCTGCTTGCTCTAGTGCAAATCCAAATCCTAATCCAATGAGAAATGCAATCAATAAATTGATTTCTTCAGATATTTCGAAAAGAGGAATTATAGGTCCCATTTATTTTTTATTTAAAATTTATAATAATTAAATCCAATTCTTTCTAAAAAAGTATGCTAAGGCAAATGCTGTCCCAAAAATTGCCATCATGGTCACATATCCTGCAATGGATAAAACTGCCATACCACTAAGCGCTGCACCACTTGTACATCCTCTGCCCAGCTGCGATCCAAACCCAAATAGTGCACCGCCAATTATTGCAAGCATTATTCTTTTTCTACTGGTTATTTTAGGTGATTTTTCGAGCTTAAGCTTCAACCTGCCACTCAACGCCCCTGAAATAAATCCTCCAACCAAAACACCCAAAATTTCCAGCACCAACCACGATTTCATAGGATTTTTATCTCCAGAAATGTACTTGGAAAAATAGTGCGAACTTTCTGCATAGTCCCTATTAACAGTAGCCACACCACTTACAACTACGCTTTTCATTGCTCCGCTTGCGCCAAGACCTCTTCCGGTAAGATAAAATGACGCCAGTAAAACAACCCCAAGTATCACTCCGGCCATATACGGATTCATATACTTATTGCCTTTATTTTCCATAATTGATATTAATTTTTTTTAATAAAGATACCTACTCGCTTGACCGGCATGCACTATGATAAATCTCAACATCACACTCCCAAAAATGATCATCACGGCGGGAATATATGCCGGGATATGATTTCCTTTTAACTCCCAAAATTCAAGAAATGCCGGTAATACCATACCCAGAAATACTACAAATATCCAGAATGGTAAAGTATAAGGGCCCCCAAGAAATAATGCCGCTGCTTCTATTTGCACCTCAGAACTTGCCCTAAATCCCATGAACATATGTATAACCAAGGCTAACTCTATGGCAATGAGCAGTAAGTCAATCTGTCTAAACTGCTTTCTTTCAATGGGATTTTTTGATAGCATCATAATTAATGCTGCTCCTGCCGACAATCCAGACACCAAAAATAATGGCCCAAGAATAGATGTATTCCACAATGGTCTGGCATTGAATGCAGAAAGCAAAATACCTGTGTATATCCCCAGAATAACTGAAAACACAATCATTATCCATGCAATTTGCCTCCGGTTTTCAATAAAATAATTTACTGAATTCTCTAACCATTTTATCTTCCAATCCCATTTGGGGAATAGGTCTTTGACGTATGTTGCAGACCAAATAATGGACAAAGGTGTAACTACCATCAATGTCCATGCTCCCCATGACATAGGTGATTGAATTTTTATGGTTGTGTACAGTCTCCAGAAATAGGGTTTATGATGCAAATCGAGAAATAAGGCTCCTAACCCAATCGCCAATATAAATGGAGTAAGCATTGGCACCCATTTTACAGCAGACTGGTATTCATTTTCTTTACCTTTCAAATAATATAAGGCTGCAAAAAATAGAACGCCGGCAGCTAACCCTCCCAAAAATAGATATAGCGGTATTTCCCAACCCCAAATGTGAAGAGCCGGATCAACTTTGTAGTTCATACGTCCGCTTGTGATTAATTCCTCTTTCATATCTTTTGCGCTTTTAGGTCAAATAATAAACGTTTGGTTTAGTTCCCGCTTCAGGAACAAGTGTTTTGTGCTTTCTCTTTTTTAAGATTTTAGACACTTCACTATTTGGGTCATCCATATCTCCGAAATACATACATTTCGTTGGGCAAACTTCTACACATGCAGGTTTTTGTCCCTCCTTTACTCTGTGAAGACAAAAAGTACATTTATCGACATATCCATCAGGATGAGGGTATCTCGCATCATAAGGGCAAGAAGCTATGCATGCGCCACAACCAATGCACATATCAGGCGTTACCATCACAATTCCTCCATCAGCATAGTGGCTTGCACCTGTTGGACAGCATCTCACACATGGAGCATTGGAGCAATGATTGCACCTTTCCGATCTTATCTCCAATTCAAGTTGTGGATATTTACCTTCCGTTATCTCGACAATCCAGTCTCTGCAATAACCGATGGGGACGTTATTTTCTGTCTGACAAGCGACTACACAGTCACTGCAACCAACACACTTTTTTGTATCTATTGCCATTGCGTACCTCATGATGCTACCTCCTCTTTATGTGGATTTTCTACTCTAATTGTTACAAAATTGCCTCTCATTCCGGTGCCACCCATGATAGGATCTACCATCACATTTGAAATTAATTCTGTATCACTGGCTCCTTTGCCAAATGATCGGGACAATCTCTTTTCGGCATGGCCAAAACCATGAACCATATACACCGAGTCGTGTCGTATTCGCTCTGTGATTCTCACTTTTATTGGAAAAGATGATAAAATTCCATCTT
>CAYREN010000452.1:0-4083 GCA_964423255.1 uncultured Roseivirgaceae bacterium
TTGTTTCAGCTGTTTTTCAATTTGAATCGGGTATTGCAGGAACAGGATCATGGTGTTTTACTGTTCCTAAAAATCAAACAATTGATGCCACAGAAATAATTGGGTCAGAAGGAAAGATAACTTTTTCGTTTTTTGACAGCACCATCATAAGTTTAGACTCTGAAAACAATACTGAAGATTTTGACATCCCCAAGCCTACACATGTTCACCAGCCTTTGGTAGATCTGGTAGTGAAGGAATTGAGAGGTGAAGGCTATTGCCCAAGTACAGGTAAAACAGGAATGCGGGCAACATTATTGATGGATCAAATAGTTAGTAATTAAATTGCACCATTATCACAATTAAGAAAAGTAGGATTATTAATTTTGCAGATAAATTAAACATATGGGATTATTGTCATTATTTGGATTAAAAAGTAAATCTGATCTGGTAAAGGAGGCATTGGAAGAAGGAGCAGTAATTGTTGACGTGAGGACGCCTCAGGAATATAATGAGGGTCACATCTCCAATTCCCTAAATATCCCATTGCAGCAAATTGAAGCACGTGTCTCTACGCTGAAAAAAAAGAACAAAACCATCATCACATGCTGTAAATCAGGAGTGAGAAGTAGGCAAGCCAAAAATATCCTCCTTAAAAACGGAATAAAATGTGTGAACGGTGGCTCATGGGGCAGCCTTAATTATATCTTGCATTAATTAGTATTTTTTTTTCAGAGTCTTAGCCTGAACAAGCCAGAGCCAAAACGGATTCTGAAGCAAAAATAATTCTCACAGTTTTCGCAGATTGGCGCAGAAAAAAATAGCAATTTTCTGATTGAAATCAAGATCAAATTGTTTATAACAATTTTTAATTTTAAAAGGTTATAACATTATTTTTTCTTTTCTTTGTCAATACCCTAACAACTATATTCTTATTTAGATATTACAATAATTTACAAAGCCATTTTATATCTTTAGAGCCAAAGGATATAAAATGGTTTTATAATCAAAATAGCTACTGCACAAATAGCGGTTTTGGTTTCACCTCAATTACTGAACTTAATAAATATGAAAAATAGCATTAAAACTTTTATTAGAATAACAGCAATTTTTTTATTTCTGATGGCAGTTGGTTGCAGTAATAAAGATAAAAAGAATATGGATAAAAAATCTGACCAAGAGAGCTATACTATGGAAGACTTTAAGAGTGTCCCAAAAATTGATACTCACGCTCATATTCAGGCGGAAGGGAAAATATTTGTGACTGAGGCAAGAGCAAATAATTTCAGACTTATGGTTATGACGGTAGATGTTGCAGATTATTATCTACCAATGGAAGAGCAAGTAAGTATATGCATCAAACAGCATCAGGAAGACCCTGATATAATTGCTTTTACAACAGCGTTCACACTGGAAGGATGGGAAGAGCCGGATTGGGCAGATAAAATCATTGTAAAATTACAAAGAAACTTTGATAATGGTGCTCTTGGTATAAAGACATGGAAAAATATTGGAATGGTTGAGCGAGACAAAGATGGCAATCTAATAATGCTTGACGACCCAAAGTTTGATCCAATATTTAAGTTTGTCAAAGATCAAAATAAAGTGATGCTGAGCCATGCAGGTGAGCCTAAAAATTGTTGGTTGCCCTTAGAAAATATGACAGTGAAAAATGATTATGCTTATTTTTCTGAACATCCAGAATTTCATATGTATTTGCACCCTGAGATGCCTTCTTATGAAGATCAGATTAATGCAAGAAATAACATGCTGGAGAAAAATAGAGATTTGACTTTTATATCTGCACATCTCGCAAGTCTGGAATGGAGTGTCGATGAAATCGCCGCATTTTTAGATCGTTTTCCAAATGCCAGAGTTGACTTGGCTGAGCGATTAAGCCACCTTCAGGCACAGTCTTTAAAAGACAGAAAAAAAGTTAGAGATTTTATCATTAAGTATCAGGACAGAATATTGTATGGTACAGATTTTGAAGAATTAGCAGATACCAAAGCCGAGGAACTAAGAGCTAAGATGCAAAAGATATGGCATTTGGATTGGAAATACTTCAACACCGATGAAATGATGACTGTTCCGCAATTGGATGATGAGTTTCAAGGTTTGAAATTACCTAAAATTGTAGTGGATAAAATCTACCATATCAATGCTGAAAAAGCATTTGGAGATGCATGGGCTACTACAAAGAAATAGCAATCGCTTTCTTAAAAAGAAATCATTTTAACTTTCCATCTTTCATTAATTTTATAACTCTGCTCATTGGAGCAAGCATGGTATTCCAGGGTAAGTCTGAAAGTACCATCAATAATAATACGGAAGGATCGAAGTATTTTGCAGCAAGAACTATGGCCAATCCGTTATTCATATAGGCTGCCCCGATGGTTATCGAAATCTTATTTTTTTTGTTTTGCCGGAAAGCCATAAAATATCCAATAACATGCAACAATATAAATACTAGGTATAATATGGCTATTTGAAAAAGAATGTTTAGCGAATCGCTCAACACCATGTCACGCTGCGATCCTATCACAACATATACCATAAAGAAAAGTAATAGAATGTTGACGGCAGTGAATTGATGACTGTTCTTCTTTATTCTTTCCGCATAGTATTTTCTTATAACCTGAGAAACTATCAGTGGAATAAAAATCATGATAGATAGATCTTTAAAAATATCCCAGATATCTATCGATAGTTTATTGAAACTCAGCAGTCCGAATATCAATGGGATAGAAAAAGGAGCCAAAATAGAAGTAATAAAAGTGATACTTGCGGAAAGAGCCGTATTTCCTTTTAGAATATCCGAAAAGGTTGTTGAGGCCACGGCTGCTGGCATCGAGGTCAGTAACATGATGCCAATGGCCAATTCATAATTGATAAATTGAAATACCAGAAAAAATAAAACCGGGATAAAAATCATATTGGCAAAAGCCAAATATGACATCAACTTATAGTTTTTAATTTCAAAAAAAATATGCACTAAATCCGTTTTCAAAAATACCAGCAGCAACATGATCATTAATACTGGTTCCAACAGTTGAATTAGCAAATCAATATATACCGGAAAACTTAATCCGAAAACCAGGCCAGCTATTAAAAATATCCAATAATTTTTCTCAATAAATCTGATGGGTGATATCATCTAATTCAGTTTTATAAATGCATTAGGCTTGAAAACCTTCTTACAAATGAAGGCTTTCTATTGCCTTAAAGATATCCATGAAATATCAACTTGCCTACAATGCAGGTTGGTTTATTAATAACTTTAGGTCTCAAACAACAAATTTATTTTCTGAATGAAAACGCATTGCTACATCCCAAATGCTTTTTTCAGAACTTCATCTCTATATTTTCTGCCAATGGGTATTTTTTTGTCGCCAATAGAAATCTCATTGCCTTCCAATGATTTTATCTTGGCGATAGGAATAATATAAGATCGATGGACTCTTATGAATCTATCTGAAGGTAACGATTCTTCAATTGATTTTAGTGACTGAAGTACGATGATGCGTTTGTCTTTTGTAAAATAGGATACATATTCTTTAAGGCCTTCGATATACTGAATATCATTCAGATTGACCTTGTAAATTTTACGATCGGAATGCAAAAACAGATAACTGGAATTGTTATCATCCCCACCATTCTCTGCGTTTCTCATAAGATCTATATAATTTGTCGCCTTGTTTATCGCCTGGATAAATCGTTCAAACGGAAATGGTTTAACCAAATAATCTATTACATCCAGTTGATATCCTTCAAGGGCATATTCCGAATAGGCCGTAGTGAAAATAATTGCAGGTTTATTTTGCAATGTCTTTATAAATTCCACACCAGTCAATTCGGGCATTTGAATATCAAGGAGCATGATATCTATATTTTCTGATTGAAGAACCTCCATGGCTTCCAATGGATTTTTGCAAACTCCTTTAACCTCTAACATTGGTATTTTGGCAACATATTCTTGCAATAATAGGCGTGCAAGTTGCTCATCATCTACAATCAGGCATTTGTATTTCATGTGTTTATAATTTAAAAGATTGCTGTTTACCGGGGCATATAATCATGCCCTTGTGTGTCGCTATTATGCTC
>CAYREN010000453.1:0-4065 GCA_964423255.1 uncultured Roseivirgaceae bacterium
CTAAAGTATCTGCAATAAAATTGCAGGGTTTTAACCATTAACTAGATAATAAATAAAAATTAACCATGGGGAGAAAACTAAAACTTCTACCTCGCAAGAGGTATATTCCCCATCCTGAAATTTTATTCCCGAAATCGCATTTCCCTTAGGTTAACGACTATGGTGAAGACACGAACCAGGGGATGGAATTTGCATTTAATAAGTGTCGCATCGAATGCTACGATCATGGAGATATTCTGTCATTCTATTCAATCAATAAAACCTACACTTTATCATGAATAACCCTTCAATTAATAACTCAAATAATCCTTGTATTTCTATGTGATATTTATTACATTCAAAAATAGTCTTGAATTGGATGAAGTTAACAATAGTCAATATTATAAACTCATTAACGTTTAGATTATGAAAACTAAATCAGCTAGCCCAAGATTATTTATCCGTTGGATAATACTGTTAATTTTTACATGTAGCATATCAATAATCTTTCATCATTGTAATAACGAAGAAATAACCGACAAACCGCTTGTCAGCACAAATGAAATCACCTTTACCCAAACATCTGCCATCGTAGGAGGTGAGGTGACGGGCAACGGCGGTAGCCCTGTAACCGATTACGGCATTTATTGGGGTACTTCAGCAAACCCTGAATCGACCGGAACTAAATTATCGATTGGCAGTGGAACAGGTAGTTTTTCAATATCGCTCACCGGACTTAGCACCAGTACCCTCTATTACATAAAAGCTTATGCCGTAAATGATGCCGGAGAGGCCTTTGGCAGTGAAGTATCTTTTACTACCTTGGATAAGGGAACAGGTACTTTAGCTGATATAGAAGGCAATACCTACAGCACTGTAATTATAGGCACACAGGAATGGATGGCTGAAAACCTGAAAACCACCATGTACAATGATAATACACCTATACCACTGGTGACAGATGCTACCGTATGGAGCAACCTGACGACTCCAGCTTATAGCTGGTATGATAATGACGAGGCAACCTATGGTCCATCTCTTGGTGTCCTGTACAACTGGTACGGGATAGCAACAGACAAACTTTGCCCCACCGATTGGCACGTGCCTACCGATGAAGAGTGGAAAATATTGGAGATTTATTTAGGCATGAGCCGAAGTGATGCTGACCTTATCTCATGGCGTGGGACTGATCAGGGCACAAAACTAAAAACCACAAGTGGTTGGCATGATCATGGTAATGGAACTGATGATTTTGGCTTTGCTGCCCTTCCCAGTGGTTACCGAGACTCTAAATTAGGTACATTTAATAGCTATGAGAGAAGCGGTTGGTGGTGGTCTTCTTCCACCGACTTTGTGGGTGCCTGGAGCCGGGCTTTGGGCAAGGACAGAAACGGTAGTATAGGCAGGCAAAATTTGTATTTGAGGTATGGGTTTTCTGTCCGTTGCCTCATGGATTAATTTCATTCATTTGTTTTACCTCTTTGGGTGAAGAATTTTTCTACACCCTTCCAATGCTACTACCTTTAAATAACTGGCTTAAATCATTAATGGATGAAAATTTACTTATTTCCATTTCATACAATTTTGCAGGGCTGTCTAAATGAATATTCTACTTCCTTTATATTAAAACTGGCAGTTATCGATGATTTTTTTATTTCAGTTTCGTGAAGTCACGAACCACGGGGAAGCTTGATCTTTGCTTAATTGGTCTCTAGCTTTTAGAGAAGGCAAGTATCTTGTTGAGTCTATCCCCTGTTTTGTGAGGATACAAACCAAGGGGATTGCCTTGTACTCGATTACTCAATTTTATTATTTTAATCGTAATGAAATCTACATTTTACAATGTGTATTTCGTCTTCCTTAATCCGATAAATAAGTCTATGTTCTCCGTCAATTCTGCGTGACCAAAATCCTTTGTATTTATGCTTTAATGGTTCTGGTTTTCCAATTCCTGAGAATGGTCCCCTGGAAATACTATTCAGTAAATCATTAATTCTTTTCAATGTCTTTTTATTGGTTTTTTGCCAATACAAATAGTCCTCCCATGATTCATCTACAAATATAAATTTCATCAATCAATGAGATTTTTTTGAAATGATGATTTGCCTTTTAATTTCTCAATCGCAGAGTCTAATCTGTTTTCATTGGTCTTTGTAGATAATTCGTGTTGGGTAGCATTTAACGAATTGTATTCGTCCAATGAAATAACTACAACTCCAGATTTTTTACCTCGATTAATAATTAATGTCTCAAAATTGTCAGTTACATTGTCCAGATATTTTTTGATGTCTTTTCTAAAGTCGGAAATAGATGCTGTCAACATATCAATATTTTTTTTAGTACGATTTAAAGTACAAATTTATGTACAAATAATTTGGATGTCAAATTATATTTTTTAATTGTGCTCTTTTATAATATTCAAAGGGTAATAACCTAACTATGGGATTTTAGTGATTGACAGAAAGTTTCTTGGATAGTGTTGGACATATCTTTATATTATACCTAATCCTTTTCAAGGTGTCCTGCCATCCTTATAAGGATGGCACTTACTTTTTGAGGTGACCATGTTTCGTGAAGACACGAACCAGAGAGAGGGGGACGTGAATTGGGATAAACACGGTATTCATCATTGGCTACAGCAGAGAGAAACAATTAGTTGCTGGGTATTCGTCCTTTTATTAGATTAGATTCTTGCAAATTCCAGTAGTTGTTCAAAGTTCTCGTTATCTGCCGCCTTTACAGCTTTTAAGTAGGCATTTCGAACATCACTTTGGTGTAATATATCTCTTGTTCCCCAACTGAATAAAGGCAGTTTAAAAACCTTATTAATAATAACATCAGCCATCAATCGGCTGTGGCGACCGTTTCCGTTTGGAAAGCAGTGAATACTTACAATTCTATGCTTGAATCTAATAGCTATCATGTCTGGCGAGAACGTTTCATTTTGCACCCAAAATAGTGTGTCGTCACACAAAGTCTTTAAAGCCACAGGTATCTGCCATTTGTCTATACCCAAATTTTTGTTAGATTTTCTGAATTTTCCAGCCCAAGACCAAATATTACCATACATGCGCTTGTGTAGATTACATATAAATCTTTCAGTTAAAATCGTTTCTGCTTTTAATGTTCTTCCAAGAACCCAAAGTAAAGCTTCTTCAATATTTTGCTGTTCAAATTCATCTAATTCTTCTCGAGTGGCAATTGTCGGAATCAATAGACCTTCCTTTTCATCATCATCTAATGGGGTTTGCCCATTAATATTTTCTAAGTCTAATCCCATAATGCCTTAGGAAGTTCTTGTTTGATTATCACTGTTCGTTCTTCAATTGCATTTTTTATTCGCTGATTGGTGTTTTCCTGATCTTCAAGTTTCATTGTGTTTGAAGTTCGGGAAACAATTTTTTCAGCCAGGGAACGGGCTTTTTTCTCGATATACTTTTCCAAAGATCTATCGTTAGGAACAAGGCCGTACACAAGTTCCATGTCTAAGGCACGTGCAGTTTCTCGCAGAGACTTAAGTGTTATAGCTCCTTCTTTTTCTCGTATTTCTATCTCCTGAACACTTTGTTTTGTTATTGCGAGTTTATTTGCCAATTGCTGTAGTGACATCCCTAAGGCTAATCGTGTTGCTCTGACCCATCCGGTAGGTGGGTTGGGTAATTGGCGAGTGGGAGAAAAAAGCCTTATTCTTGATTCAAGTTGTTCTATTTGAAGTTTTTTCTTATTCATGATATAAGGTTAAAGATTGATATTACAAATCAAAAGTAAGGTTAAAACCTGACATAAACAAAATACAAGTCAATTTATAGCCTGACATTAGAAAACTAAAGTAAGGCTATCACTTGACTAAAATCAAGAAAGCCAATCGGAGATACAAATAATGATATGTTCTCCATAAGAACCAATGACATATTGTTCGATTAATTATCTAAAATTAAAAATGATAATTTTATTGATAGACAGGGCATGCATGGATTTTCTACGCTTGATCTTCAAATGGATCTTAGTTAGCTTTTGATGCTGTACTTAAGGTTAGATCATTTTTCGTGAGGGCACTAGCCATGGGAATAGGTCGTTTATATTTGT
>CAYREN010000454.1:0-4062 GCA_964423255.1 uncultured Roseivirgaceae bacterium
GCCACATCAATTACCAACTTAGTGCCATCACGCCTGACATCTTTCAAATCAAAAGGATCGGAAGTATATTCTCCTTTTCTTGAGGAGTCCATAAGTTGATTGTATTTATCCTGGTTAGTAGTGTTTTTTTGTACAATAGAGATTTCTGAAATGTCTGACTTAGAAGGGTCTTCACAACTGAAAAATACTGAAACACTTAGTAAAATAATTATCGATTTAAATTTCATATATCTACTGTTTTGCTATAAGACGTATAAACGATAAAAATAGTTGGAATTTGCCAATATAACTTTGTGACAATATCACATCAACCCCTCACAATCAATACACTTATTATTACTCTTTTACTTACCAACATAAATATTATTCATTTTATAAAGCAAATTGGGAAAATAGTATATTTAGAGTCTGTCCATAAAGTCATCGAATTGAAATATTCATTTTTTTGCTCCTTTTTACTTTTCTCAACTTGCCTAATACCCAGGCATTTGCTACATTGAGAAAACCAAAAATCTATCAAAAATCTAAACCTTTCAAAAATCAAGCACTTTATAGACAGACTCTATTTACCAATAGTCGAAAAATGTAGTTATGAAGGATCAAACATTGTGGGGACACCCAAAAGGGTTGTACATTTTATTTTTTACTGAACTCTGGGAGCGTTTTTCATATTATGGAATGCGGGCGATTTTGGTACTTTATCTTGTTGCTAAAGGAGATGAATTAAATCCGGGTCTCGGTTGGGATAATGTTTCTGCTCTCCAACTTTATGGCTGGTACACTATGCTCGTATATGCAATGTCTGTACCAGGTGGCTTACTAGCTGACCGTTTGCTTGGCCAAAAGAAGACGGTAATGTTAGGTGGAATACTTCTCTGCTTCGGACATTTTATTCTTGCGTTTGATTCTATTACTTATTTTTATACCGGTCTTGTTTTTATTATTCTTGGCGTAGGTGCGTTGAAGCCAAATATTTCTACGATGGTAGGAAGTCTCTACAACAAAGGAGATGGCCGAAGAGATACTGCTTTTACTATTTTTTATATTGGAATTAACATTGGAGCTTTCTCTGCACCTTTACTTGTAGGATATGTCGGTGAGGTGATCAACTGGCATTATGGGTTTGGGCTGGCTGGAATTGGTATGGCAATCGGTCAGATCGTCTATATTTTTGGACAAAGATATTTAAAGGGTGTAGGTGATTTTATACCAAATAAAATCATCAAAGAAACAAATGAAAAAGTAAAACTTACCTCTATTGAAAAAGACAGACTGATAGTTCTTTTTTTATCCTTTATCATTGTCATTGTTTTTTGGGGTGCATACGAACAAGCAGGTGGATTGATGAATTTGTATGCCAAGGAAAAAATAGATCGAGTAATGTGGGGATTTGAAGTTCCTGCAAGTTTTCTCCAGTCCCTACATGCATTTTATGTGATTTTATTTGGTGTCCCTATGGCTTGGCTGTGGGTAAGGTGGAGCAAAAAAGGGTTAGAATCCTCCTCTCTGTTTAAAATGGGAATTGGTACGATTGTTACAGGATTTGGGTTTATGCTACTTGCCGGAGCTGCTTTAGAAACGGTTGACTCACTTGATGGGAAGGCATCGATTTATTGGTTGTTTGGAGCATATTTATTGCATGTGATTGGAGAACTGAGTTTATCGCCCGTAGCCTTGTCTTTCATTACAAAAATGTCGCCCGCAAAATATGTTTCTTTTATGATGGGAGCATATTTCCTTGCAACAGGTATCGCCAGTAAATTTGCCGGGCTTATTGGAGAAGCAGCCCAAAGTGCTGGAGAATTAACCATATTTTTAGGTGTGTTTGGATTTTGTGTTGGCTTTGGGCTGATACTAATCATCTTCGTAAAGAAACTAAAAAAACTCACTCATGGCGCAGATAATGTCATCGAAAATACGACAGTTGTAGAACCTGAGTAGGAAAATCAAACATTGATTGCTCACTTGTTTTAAATGTTTATCGGGAATTATTAGACAAACAACGAAAATAGAAAATAGTGTTAAATCATTTTAGAGTCTTTTTATTCAGTTATTCATCATATCATCAAGTTGAATGTCATCTGAAGCCATTTCTCATTTTAATAAGACCCAAAAATATTTAATTCGGCTTGCTGTGGAATCTTGAATTAGTTTTCTTTGCACAATAATCAAATTTTTTCATCATGACTAACAAATACTTTTTAACTACATGTTTCCTGTTTATAATTTTTAGTTCCGTTTATTCCCAGGAAAAGCAACACGAAGCTGACCTCATAAATCTAAAAAGACATAAGGTTGGATTATTCTTAGGTAACACACTGATTCACGAAGTGCGTAATTCTCATACTGGAAATGAACAATATGTACTTGCTCCTACTTTTGGATTAGACTACGAATATTGGCTTTCGCACAAGTGGGCTGTTGGCACCTACAATGAATTAGCATTTCTGAATATTGAAGTCGAAAAAAATGAGGAAGAATATATAAAACGAGAAAATGTAATGCTTTTCAGTGGAGTTTTAGTATTTGAGCCCTTTGAAAGGTTTTCGATTTTTGCCGGCACAGGTATTGAAACCGATCCTAATCAAACACTCTGGATCAGATACCTTGGAGTTGAATATGCATTTATCAGAAACGATGATTGGGAAGTATCTGTTTCAACTGGCTATATCAATAAAGAGTTATATGATGCATTTACCTTTGGTGTGGTGATCGGAAGAAGATTTGGTAAAGATATTTCTTCGAAGCACCATAATTAGATTAAAGCTCGAAAGACTGCTTGGATTTGCAACAAATATACTGGACAATTAATTAAGTGACATTTAACAATTGATTTAAACAAAATTGCTAAAATGATCTTTTAAATATCAAACAGTATATTATGAAGAATAGTTTCCACACACGCCGGCAATTTTTGGTAAAGTCAGGAATATTGTCGGGGATTAGTATTGCCGGGATTCCATCAATGGCAAACATCCAAAAAACACAGCAACCAAATAATCAAATCATGACCGTTTCAGGTCTCATTTCTGCGGAAGAACTTGGAACTTGCCTTCCTCATGAACATATTATTTCGCGCTTTGGAGAAGACCCCAAAGATTTCACTAATTATAATTATGAAAAATCTATTGCTGAAATCGTACCGTATCTAAGGCATATGAAAAAAATAGGTTGTACAAGCATCATGTGCTGTACCGTCAGATATTTTGGCAGGGATGCTAAATTATTACAAAAAATATCTAAAGCATCTACCATACATATAATAACAAATACCGGCTTTTACGGAGCAGCAAATGACAGATATATTCCAAAATTTGCGTTTGAAAATAATACCGATAAGATAGCTCAAATTTGGATTGATGAGTTTAATATTGGCATAGACAATACCGGTATTCGACCGGGTTTTGTAAAAGTAGGAATAGATAGTGGCCCAATGTCGGAAATTGATACCAAATTGGTAAGAGCCGGAGCAATTTGCCATAGGGAAACCGGAATGGTAATGCAGGTTCATACTGGAAACAACCTGCCTGCTGTTAAAAAACAATTGGACATCCTGAAAAGCGAAGGGGTTGCTCCAAATGCCTGGATATGGATTCATGCTCAAAGCGTAAAAAGCAATGAAGATCTTTTGTATGCTGCCGAAAAAGGTGCTTGGATCAGTTTGGATGCTTTACGAACAGTGAATTATTATGAGCAAAGAAGTAAAATTTCAATAACTGTTGAACGCCATCTTGAACTTTTGAAATTTCTGCGTGAGCATGGTTATTTAAATCAAATTCTTCTTTCACATGATGGCAGCTTATATCCTCAAGAAGGAAAAAGTAAACGCTCTTTTGAAACGCTTTTTACTACGTTTATACCCATGATGAAATCTGCCGGATTTTCTGAAAGCGAAATTCATCAACTCATTTGTGTAAATCCCAGAAACGCATTTATTCTCAAAAAGAGGCTAGTTTAATATTGCTGATAAACTAATTTTGGATTGGAGGATGAATGTTTATCGTTACTAGCTCATTTCAGGCCCTCCGATTGCATACATATTTGGGATGATATCTTTCTTTT
>CAYREN010000455.1:0-4057 GCA_964423255.1 uncultured Roseivirgaceae bacterium
TTAAAAGATAGACCTCACTGGAACATAATAGCTACCCTTTACTATCTCATTACTATCTACATTATTATCTACATTATAACCATCTTCAAAAATCATATATGAGGGGATAGTCGTTTTTTCATATTCACTATTTGGTAACCATTCATGATGAACCCATTTTATCAACATTAAAATATCTGTATGTGTCCCCTCAATTTCGAAAGTAACACATAAACATTCATCTATCTGTAATACTGGTAAACTATTGTTAGTTAAGTCTATATCTCCATCTTTGGGTATTATGCACGCCACATAATTACACTTATTTAATGGTGTTATAGTTGGATTATTATGATAAATACCAATTCGTTCATATTTTTTAAGATTATGAGTATATATCCATGCAGCCATTTTTTCCCAAATTTCTTTATAATTTGGGCTATACCCTGTTTGTCTGCAATAATATGCCTTGCGAGGTTTTACCTTTACTAATCCTTGCTTTAGAGTATTAAAATTAATATTTGTTGTATATTGTTTTTCATAATCAGTTAATATCAAATCTGAATATTCTATAAATCCTCCGTTTCTCCAATATTTCGGTGTTTGTCCAAATCGTTTCTTAAAGGCTCTAATAAATGATGTTTGAGCACTATATCCACACATATTTGATATTTCAGTAATAGTTGAGTGTTTATTGGTAATCAATATATTTGCAGCTTTTTGCAGTCGTACGGACTTTATAGTTTCATAAATTGCTTTTCCCATTTGTTTTTTAAATATTTTACAAAGATGAAATTTATTCATTCCATATTCATAAGCTAATTGATCTATATTTATATCAAATTCAATGTTATCATAGATATGACTCATCAAATCATTCGCAATTTTACTATGTTTTAAGTTGGTACTCTTTTTATACATAATTATATTATACAATATGATTAGCTGAAGAACAGAGATAATATCATAGTTTGATTTTATTTCATCTCTCACTGTTACCTTATGATACAATTTTCATAAATTCAAGATATAAATCTATCAATTTTTATGCCTATTGCTAAAAAATTTCCTAAAACTATATTTATAAATGTCATTTTTTGAGTAAGAAAAAGCCAAGAATTGTATATTATTTAATCAAGTATAGTGAAGAATAGTTTTTTTCATAGTGCTATACTACTGTTAATTAAAGTCTAGAAGTGTTAAAGAAACAAGATTAAGGAGAAAAAATGCATAATAGTGACTTACAAGAACGCAAAGTTAAAGTCTTTGCAAGAGGTCAAGGAAACCTTTATCCTATCTATGTTAAACATGCAAAAAATGCTGAACTATGGGATGTTGAAGACAATAGATATATAGATTTCGGTATGGGTATTGCTGTATGTAATACAGGGCACTCCCATCCAAAAATTGTTGAAGCAGTCAAAGCACAAGTAGAACATTTTAGTCACACATGTTTGATGGTAAACCCTTATGAGGTGGCAGTTGAACTCGCTGAAAAATTAACAAAACTTGCTCCTGGCAAGAGTGATAAAAAGGCTATCCTTGTAAATTCAGGAGCAGAAGCAGTAGAAAATTGTGTGAAAATTGCCAGGGCTCATACGGGGAAAAGAGGCGTTATCGCATTTAATGGCGGTTTCCATGGTCGAACCAGTATGACCATGGGTCTTACAGGTAAAATGGCTCCATATAAAAATTTATTTGGACCCTTTCCTGGGGAGATATATCATGTTCCTTTTCCAGCTGCGGCTTATGGAGCATCTGTTGAGGATTCAATAAAAGCAATAAAAAATCTGTTCAAATTTGATATTTCACCCAATGATGTTGCTGCAATAATAATTGAACCGGTTCAAGGAGAAGGTGGATTTTATGCTGCTCCTATAGAGTTCTTGCAGGAATTGCGAAAACTTTGTGATGAACATAACATTGTATTTATTGTGGATGAGATACAAACAGGATTTGGTAGAACGGGGAAAATGTTTTGTATGGAATATACAGATATAGAGCCTGATTTGATGACGATGGCGAAAGGTATTGCAGGTGGATATCCACTCTCTGCAGTTGTTGGCAAAAAAGAAATTATGGATGCTCCAGGACCTGGTGGACTTGGGGGAACTTATGGTGGTTCACCAGTAGCTTGTGTTGCAGCTTTGGCAGTATTAGATATTATTGAAGAAGAAAATCTTATTGAGCGTGCGAATGAAATCGGAAAAATATTTAATGTCAGATTGATTAAACTACAATCACAATTTCCAGATTTGATTAGTGATGTGAGAAATAAAGGAGCCATGATTGCCATTGAATTAATGTGCGATGGTAACTCGGAAAAACCCAATGTGGCATTAACAAAAAATATTATTGCAAATGCAAGCAAATATGGTTTACTACTACTCTCTTGCGGATTCAATAGTAATGTTATTAGATTTTTGCCAGCCTTAACAATTAGTGATGCACTCATAAATGAAGGCTTAGACAAGTTTAATGATCTGTTTACAAATTTGGTTAATAATAAAAATTAAATTAAAGTTTTGAGGAGGCTTGTATCAATAGAAAAAGTTCATGGGGCATGGAATTTAACAAGTAATAATCTTTGTTGATAAAATTTTGATCAATAAAGTTAAAAAAGTTTAAGGAGCTTATATGTGTAGAAAAAGTTTAATGGGATATGGAATGCAGTTGACAAAAGTCTTTTCTGCAATGCTTATATTTGGAGCGTTGAGTAGTTATGCTCAAGCAGAAGGAAAAGTTGTTGTGATAGGTAATATTCTACCTCTTTCTGGGCCTTCTGCATCAGTAGGTGTTCAAGGTAAAAACATGAGAAAATTTGTAATCAACAAATTTAATGCGGCAGGCGGACTTAAATGTGACGGTGCCTTGAATGGATCAAAAATAAAAATGATTTATTTAGACACAAAAAGTGATCCAACGGTCGGTGTAACGGATGTTCAGCAACTAATAAATCAAAATCATGTTGATCTGATAACCGGTGCATGGAATTCAGGTGTTACATATCCTGCTTCGCAGATTGCAGAAATGAATAAGATACCATTTATTGTACCTGTATCTGTTATGGACAGAATTACAGAAAGGGGATTTAAGTACACTTTTAGAGTAGCAGCAAAAGATTCGTGGTGGACAAAAGATCAATTTAAATTCATAGATTATTTGGCACATAAATCAGGCAAGAAGATAAAAACTGTGGGTTTTGTGTATATTAACAACGATTTTGGAAAAAGTTTCGATGACGCTTGGGTCAAACTGGCAAAGGAACATGGATATAAAGTTGTTCTCAACCAATCATATGGAGAAGCGGCAACGGATTTAACTCCTATTGTACTAAAAATAAAGAGTGTCAAGCCTCAGATAGTATTGTTGGTTTCAGATGCAGCAGATGCTATTTTACTACAGAATACAATGGCAAGCTACGATGTGCGTCCATGGGCACTTATATCAAGTGGTGGCGGACAAGCAGATCCATCATTTATAAAAAATACTGGTAAAAATGCACAATATTTGTTTGATTCGTCAGAATGGGCATCAGATATGAATAGACCTGGCTTAAAAGAACTAAACAAAAACTTCAAAAAGAGTTATGGATTTGATGTAAATGGAGAAACAATGGATGCATACATCGGTATGCACACAATACTTGCAGCTCTACAAAAAACATGTTCAACAAATCCTGATAAATTCAGACAAGCGATGCTGAACACCCAATTCAAAGGCGGTCCTCTCAGTGTAATGGCTTATCCAAGTGTTGATTTTGATAAGACAGGCCAAAATATAAATGCGGGATTGATAATGGTGCAGGTCAGAAAAGTAGGGAATAAATACGAAAGAGTTACGGTTTATCCCAAAGAAGATGCAAGAGCAGGATTCAATTTAGTTTTTCCACAACCAAATCATTATTAAAAAAATAAGGGGGCATACACGCCCCTTCTTTTTATCTAAAGGAGGATATATATGGGCTCTGCCATTCTTAACGGTATATTGATGGGTAGTATATATGGGTTAACCGCTATAGGTTTAACACTGATATTCGGCGTTTTAAAAGTTATCAATTTTGCTCAAGGAGCTTTTT
>CAYREN010000456.1:0-4047 GCA_964423255.1 uncultured Roseivirgaceae bacterium
GAATTCCTACTTATTTTAAAGTAAAATTAATTCACATTTAAATATGCATTGTAAATAATCATTTTCACATGAATTTGATTTTGTATAATATTGCATTTTTACAAAAATCGATATTATATGCTTATTTATACGCTTCCATTTATTGCAGCAATTATTGGGTGGGTCACCAACTATCTTGCCATAAAGATGTTGTTTCACCCAAGGAAAAAGGTCAATTTAATTTTTTTTAGTGTGCAGGGTATTTTCCCAAAAAGACAAAAGGTACTAGCAGAAAGATTGGGTATAATGGTTGCAACTGAACTATTTTCCTTTCAAGATATTAAAGAAAGATTTACAAGTACTTCTTCTGCCGAAGAAATAAATAATGTATTGGATGAAAAACTTGAAGAATTTATAGAAGTAAAATTAAAATCTGCTCTTCCGATGCTGGCCATGTTTCTAAATGATAATTCAAAAGCCAAAATTAAAGAAACGCTTCATACTGAGTTCCAACATATATTACCCGATATTTTAAACAAATATTCTGAAAAATTAGAAAAAGAAATTGACGTGGAAAAAATAGTAACTCAAAAAGTTGCAGCTTTTTCTTCTGAAAAACTTGAGCAAATTTTGTTTTCTATTATGAAAAAAGAGTTTAAATTTATTGAGATTTTGGGAGGCGTGCTTGGATTTTTGATTGGGATAATTCAATTATTAATAATTCAGTTACAATGGTCTTTGTAAAGACAATACAAGTTGCCAACTTTAGTTTAATTGTTTTTTGTCCATAACAAATTAATTATACTCTGACTAATTTTTTTTGCTTTACGGTTATTTTATTATTTTTTTTTAAACATCAAGGTTAAATATTTTGTTATGGTCTTGTCCGAAATACATTGGATTAGATTGCCAAAAACAAATTTATTGTTATATTGAAACTTAGATAAAATTTAACCTTATGAAATACTTCGCTTTTTTACTGTGCTGTGTCGGATTGGCTTTTGGATCGTGCATGAGAAATGAATACTTGGTAGAATCCGATTATAGCTATGCTGGTTCGTTTAAAAGCTATAAATCATTTGATTTTATGACGGAGATTGGTGCCAACAAAGATTCTGTCGAACAACGGGATGCCATTCAAAGATCAATTCAAAGAAGAATGGAATTGCAAGGTTATAAATTCCATAAAAAGAGGCCCGACCTCTTGGTATCTTTCAAAATGTTTTATGGAGATTTTAACTTTTACGGTTATAATCAACCGGACTTTGAAAATTGGCTGGTATATGAAAATGATGAAGAAGCCTATAATCCTGTCACATACAATATGTATGAAGGAACAATCATTGTGATACTTTGGGATAGAAAGAAAAGAAGGGTTGTTTGGCAGGGATATGCTACAACAATGTTTGGCAATCCATACCAAAATGAAAAATATATAAAATGGGCAGTGCGATCAATTTTTGATCAATACAGAATTTTCGGAGAAGATTTAACTGTTCAAAATAGATTAAACTGAATTTAACCATTACTAAGAAAAAAAGCTTATGAAATTCATAAGCTTTTTTTATGCATTAATTTTTTGCTATTCAACAATTATCAATATTTAAAATAGCTGACTCAAATAATCCAATAAATTTATTTTTTATCAGCGTCTTTATTTTTAGAGTTGCTTTTATAAACATCAACTGCCGTTACCGCAGCACCAAATGCTATCAATGCAACAGCAATTATAACAAATAAGTTGGCAGAACTAGAAATAGCTGGATCAAACATAGTCTTCTTTTTAAGTGTGCAATTTAAAACAAAATTTTGAGCTGGGTTAAAAAAATAACTTTTTTACACCTAAAATTATATCGCCTCCCAATCTATTGTATATTTTGCTTTTTTTGTTTCTCTTTTATTCTGTGCCATATCGGTGTGAAATAGCCCGGGTTCTCCTCCAATTTCCATGGTAAATGTGCCAAGCTTGTCGTTGGGAGATATTAAATCCCAATCCCATAATTCAATTACAATTTTTTGATTTTTAACCAAGCCCTCAATCTCGATATTTAGATCGGTGGTAGTGTCCATCATGATGGGCTGCTGTTTCTTTCCTGTAGGCCATATTTTTTTTCCATTAAATTTCAAATAAACATCATCAAATTGATGCTCTTCAACAAAATAGCAATGTAGTCTTGCCAGGGTTAGCGTATAGGTTTTCTGATCTATATCCATGGTAAAAAATAATCTAAGTTCAATTTACAAAAAATGAGTTAAAAAAAATATGCAAAAACTTAATCGTCGATATTAGTACTCCCCTCAAGCTTTAACAACGATATAATTTCCTTAAAATTCTCAACGATATAATCAGCCCCAGATAGGTGGCGTTTTGAAAATGTTGTCGTTAGTCCAATAGATACCATACCTGCTCGATTGGCTGCCTCAATTCCATGTGGGGCATCTTCAATCACCAGGCAATTTGCCGGATTGACATTTAATTTATTTGCTGCCAGTAAAAAGACATCCGGAGCAGGTTTTGATTTATTTCCTACATCCTGGATAAAGTAAATATGGTCTTTAAAAATCTCCTTCAAACTCAACTTTTTTTCAACTTTTACCATGAGCTCTTTGCTCATGGCTGTTGCAATACTAAATGAATACCCTTCTGTTCTCAGCAGTTTGACAAAAGACAAAAACCCATCAATGAATCCTATTTCCGTTTCAAAAAGATCCTGAATTATATGCTGTCTTTCCTTTGCTAACTCCTGTGGACTTTCATTCAAACCATAATAATCAATGATTAACTGCGCTCCTACCAGCAGGGTCTGCCCTACCATTCTTGGTTTCAAATATTCCCGATTATATAAAAGTCCTCTTTTTCCCAGTACTTCGATTTGGCTTTTATCCCATAGTAGCTCGGTATCAACCACCACACCTTCGGCATCAAAAATAATAGCCTTAATAGTATCTAATCCCATAGGTGATTAGCTTTCTTCTTTATAGAACAATTGATAAAAATTCATATTACTATCCCCATCAAACCCCTTCTTGATATAGTTTCTATTTCCATGGACATATACATGAAAGTTTTTATCCAGTTTAATTACGCTTTTAAATACACGCTTCATTTTCTTTACTGCTTCGGAATTGATATCAAATTCGTCATAAATTTTCAAATCATTTTTCTCTTGAAAATTTTCCTGAAATGATTCAAAAGCATTGATAATTTCTGGCTCTTGAAGTACTTTTTCCTGAAAATGAACTTTATCAAACACGTCTTCCTCCTTAAAGAATTTTGCCGATTCCTGAACTAAAGATAATTTATCTATTCTGTCTGCTTCAGGAAATGCGTCACTTGAAAAGTCCTTACACATCTGCAAGTAATTTTTGGTATGAAAGTAAGTGTCTTCGATAGGCTCTACATTCAAAAAGAATTCTTTCCAATATTTTGCCTCTTCTCCTTTATTTGTATTATCAACCAAAAGTACTTTATATCCTTCCTGCTCACTTACATTAAAAACCAGGCATCCTTTATCAAGCTTATTGATATTGATGCCATTATCACTGCTTACGTTAAATGTATTGCCTTCCGGGAATACTTTTAGAAAAGTTTCTTTTCTTTCTGATTTGAATATACCCACAACTTCAGTCAGTTCATCTTGCAAATAGCAATTGTCAAAATATGCCACATACAATTCTCCCGATTTGATATTCGGATGATTAGATGCTTCATAAAGATGCTTGGCAAGGTTCAATGATTGCATTTGCAATGCGGTCTTATCATTGAAAATACTTTTTACATAAGAATTTACTTCATTTAAATTCAGACTGGTATTATGAGAAAATTTGTAAAACTCATGATTCTTAAAAGGCTTTGTAAAGTATGTGGTTAGCAATGATGCAATTGAGCCATTTACTTCTACTTCTTTTTCAGAATTGACAATGCCTTCTTCATTGGATTTATTACCAACTTGATGTATTGCCAACCTCGATAGGATGGCCTCTGAAAAATCTAACATAATCCAAATAAATTGTTAAAGACTAAAATTGTTGATATGGACAAAAAGGAACAAATGCAATAATGCAAAC
>CAYREN010000457.1:0-4046 GCA_964423255.1 uncultured Roseivirgaceae bacterium
TTTTATCCTCCAAATATCTCTGGGTGTTCTTTTTCAAATTGAGTCGGCCCAGGGATTTTATCTAACATTTCATCCCTTGGTTGGTTTACTGGTTTTATGGGGTTCCCGCCCATATATTTTTTGGCAGGAACAAAAATGTCTTCTTTGGTTATTTTGCCCTGTTCCCACAAATATAGCCTTCTGCAAGCCAACGACCAGGACATCGGTGTTTTTCTCAGCACCTGTTCTGCCGTTAAATAATCTCCATTGCTCCCATAAAGCCGAGTGTTTGGAGATAAATTATGAGTCCTCCGAAAAATGAATCTGGAGAACCATTCGTCAAAGTTGGCCTGCCCTAACATCTTGGCTATTGTGATGATGGTGGCCTTCTTTGAAATGCCATATTTAGCAGCCAGCCTCCTGGCCTTTTCTCGGTTAGTCATTTCTACCTCCTGTTTATCAGATTATCACAATCCATCATAAATTACAAGTTAAATTTTTTTCTTTGTTGTAAATATCAAGCCAGTCTGAACCCACTTCTTCAGGAATCATAACTTCAACCCTATAATATTTATAAATCTTGTTGGCTAAGGTATAGGCAGCCTTTTGACCAGTGAAAGATTTGTCGTTATCCCCAAAGATGTAGATTTTTTTCACTGCCGGTGGATTCCATTGTTCCAATAGCGTTGAATTTAGAGTTGCCCAGCAAGGAATTTCAAAATAAAGCATGACTGCCAATGCTGTTTCTATCCCCTCGGCAATTCCCAATACCTCGTCATATTCTGCAAGTTCAATGGCTCCGCCTGCCATCTTTCCCAGGACTGGCATGGTTTTTTTTGGTTTTTCTATTGGAGCTTTTTGACCGTATTCATCCAGGAAAATGCGGTGCAAGGTAATTGCCTTGCCATTATTCTTGAACGTAGCCAAAAGGCATGGCATTTTTGTTCTAGTTTCCGGTTCATAAACAGATGGATGAAATCTCAGCCCAGTATTTTCAATGAATAATAGGCCTCTATTTTTAAGGTATCTACCAGCTAAGTCTTGCCTGGTTATTGGTTTGCTTTCACGATATAATTTTCTCAAAATATTGGGATCAATCTGTTTCTCATTGTTTATCTTTTGAGGTTCATTGATATTTAACACTTTTTCTATTTCCTTTTTGGCATCTTCAAAGGATACTCCCAAGGCTTTTTTTACCACTCCGAATCCATCCGCAGCTCGTCTTCCATCCTGGAAGCAACCTTGGTTTCAAAACACAGTTCCATATCCATCCTTATCAGAAAACCTGAATCTGTCCTTGCCTCCACAAAAAGGACAAGGGCCATGTTTTCCGTCCATTCTGAAATTGATGCCAAGAGAATGGAATATGGAAGGCCATCTGCCTCTACAAAGTTCTCTTAAATCCTCATATTTCATCTTCTTTTGCTTTTAGCTTTTTTGATGTAACCATACCTTATAAGGTTCAAGGCTTTGCCCTCGGCTTTGGCAGGCAAGATAGTCCGCTTATTTATTTTGTTGGGCCATGTTTTGAAAATGATCTTATACATATAATCACACCAACCCACCTTATAATTTTTGTTGTGGGCTATATATAACAAGCCAGCATATGTAGCCCTTTTAATGCCAGTGGGCAGGTCTTTAGTCTTCCTTTTGACTTCTTTAAGGTCGGCTTTTATGGTTTCAATCTTTTTACCAAAAGGTTTAAATTCGCTGCCACAATCAGGGCATTTAATGCCTTTTTCAAAGATAAGGCCACACACTTTGCACTGTTTGGGTTTTTTGTCCTTGGCATATTTTTTGACTTTAACCCATGCCTTTTTATTGCCATCAAGACTCCACTTTATCTTATCTTCAATAAATCCATGGCGTTCTATATTGCCTCCATGATCTAACAAGAGACAATTGTTGGGCTTGTCTGGGTGCGGTCTCATGCCTCTGCCGACCATTTGATGGTATAATGGTATAGAATTGGTTGGGCGTGCCATAACAATACATGACACTATTGGAATATCTATCCCTTCGGTTAAGAGTTGGCAATTCGTGATAATGTTAATGTCGCCATATTCTAGTTTTTTGATGATAATTGAGCGTTCTTCATGGGGGGTGTTGGCATCCATATGTTCTGCTTTAATTCCATATTTTCGGAATTTGTCTCTAAGATAAATAGAATGCTTTATCCCAGTAGCAAAACATATGGTTGGCCTGTTTTCTCCCAATTTTAGCCAATTTTCTACTACATCACCAATTAGTGGTGTGGCTCTTTTTGTGGCTTCTTTGGCATTATAATCCCCAGTATGGTAGTCAATCTTAACTCCCTCCATGTTTGGGGATTTGCCTGCAAAATACCTGATAGGCACCAAGAAGCCTTGATCTATGAGGTCTTTTATTGATGTTCCTTCTGATATGCAATCATAAACTTCACCCAACCCTCGTTGATCGGTTCTTGCAGGGGTGGCTGTCAGCCCAATCAACAAAGAACTAGGGTAGAGTTTAAATATTTTTTTATAAGAGGGGGATACTGAAAAGTGAGCTTCATCTGTTACCACAATATCAGCATTTACAAAGAACTTATTGAACATAACGTCTTCAAGCAGAAGACGCCTTCCATAGGTTTGTTTGGTGGCCAAAACTACAGGGGAAGGTTTAAATTCGTGTCCCGACATCAAAATTGATGGTTTGATTCCATATTCTTTAAATTTTTTATAGGTCTGTTCAATTAATAGCCGTCTATGTGCTAAAAAAAGAACAGTTTTACCTCTTTTCACCGCATTCTTGGTGATCTCAAAGCATAATGCGGTTTTACCATAACCACAGGGAGCAACAAAAAGAGGTCTTTTGCTCCCCTTGGCTATGGTCTTTCTAAGACCTTGTAAATCAGACTCTTGATAAGCTCTGAGCTTCAAGGTCTTCTTTGGTCAAAAAAACGATTCCCTTTAATGGTTCGGGAATCTTTTTTTCCTTCAGCTTGGGATACATTTTGCAGTCAACGCAACAGCCATATTTGTTCATGGCAAACGAGGCGTCGATCTGCATTCCACAATTAGACTCAACAGAATTTAGCTTTCTATTAACAGCTAATTCATTCTGTTTGAGCCGGTATTCACAAAACTTTATAAGGCCATCAAGGGTAGCTTTCTTCAGACCATAGAGAAATGGGCATATTTCGGCCCTTTTTAACTTTTCTCTAAAGATTTTATCTGCTTCATAGCCTGTCATTTGAACATTCCCCCTCCATTGCAGCAACACGCTGGTCTTCCTGCGTTATCCCATGCCTTATACTCCTGCCAAGACCTATCTGCGTTTATCTCATTTGTTAGGTCTGGATAATCATAAGAAGATGGTCTTGCCAACTCCTCATGCAAGGCGGAACATCCACTAAAAAGGAATGTCATCATTAGGGCCAGAATCATTTTTTTCATGTTTCTCCCTCCTTTTTATTTCTTTTATGGTTTTGGCAACCACTTTTGTAGTTTGCCTTTTGTTTCCCTCTGCATCTTCCCATTTTTGAACATCAAGCCTCCCAGATACAAAGACTTCTGTTCCCTTGGAAAGCTGATATTCTTTCCAGCATGTTACTGGAACCCATACAACATCATGTTCCCATTTGCCATCTTTCTTGAAGGGCTTGCTCACTGCCAAATTGAAAGATGTTATGGGATTTCCAGATGCAGTATATCTGATTTCTGCATTTGCTCCCAATCGGCCTATCAGCTTTACCTCATTCATAGTACCATCCTTTCTACTGTTGGTTCTTTGCTTGTTTCGTCGGCGGAACAATGCTCTACAAATTCTCGTAGAGCATCTTTGTATTCCTTTAGTTTTTCAATGGCCTGTTCTTCTGTGTCTACTCTAATAACCGAAATTATGTCGTCACGATTCTTGGTATTTCCTCTTAGGTAAATGCAGTCACAGTCTAAATCCGGAAATTCCATGCTTTTTACGGCGATTCCATTTGAAGCCGTAAATTCTTTATTATACAGAATTTCCGCTTGGTGCTCTATACAAAATGCGATGTATCTTTTGTTCCACAAAAAATTACAAATCAAGTTAGCCATGATTACCTCCTT
>CAYREN010000458.1:0-4041 GCA_964423255.1 uncultured Roseivirgaceae bacterium
TCTATAATGCCCATTATCAGTTTACGCACATTGTTGGTACTAGTGGAGGGAATACAGACGACATGGTCGAATCACTTGACATGATGTCAAAAGACCTGGTAAATCCAGCACTTTTGGTGACTCATATTGGAGGATTGAATGTAGTTCCTGAAACGACACTAAATTTGCCTTCGATCCCAGGTGGAAAAAAATTGATTTACACACACCTTAATTTTGAGCTTACTGCAATTGATGACTTTGAGGAAAAGGGAAAGTCCATTCCGTTGTTTGCCGAATTAGATCAAATATGTAAAAAGCATAATGGTTTGTGGTCAGTAGAGGCAGAAAAGCATTTATTGGACAATGCAAAAGGACAGGGTATGTTGCTTTAAGTATTATTTTTAGAATGGTGATAGTTATTTGATGCTATGGAAAAATACCACATCGCAGTTATAGATGTTGGAAAAACCAACAAGAAAATTCTGATTTATGATCAGGAGTTAAAAATTGTAGATGAGAAAACTGTACGAATCCCTGAAATAGAAGATGGCGATGTGTTGCTCGATGATATAGAAAAACTGAAGTCATGGATTTTAGATTCATTTTCTTCGTTTTCATCAAAATATAATATAAAAATTATTTCTACATCTGCTCATGGAGCAACCTATGCTTTGACGGACGAAAGGGCCAACAGTGTAGTCCCTCAAGTGGCATACAATACAAACCCCGGTGAGGAATTTCATAAGAAATTCTACAAGCTCTGTGGTGATCCTGTTGAATTGCAGAAAACCACAGCTTCACCAAATCTTAATTTACTTATTAATCCAACAAAAGGAATTTATTTTTCTCAGTTGAAATATCCTGATGAGTTTGCCAAGGTAAAGCATATACTACTTTATCCTCAGTATTTTGTTTTCTGGCTTACCGGTAAAATTTGTGCAGATCCAACTTATATTGGAAATCATACTTACCTGTGGGATTTTAATAATAAACGTTGGTCAGATGTAGTAGATAGACTTAGTATCAGACATTTACTCCCTAATGTCTTCAATAACCCATGGGATGTCCTTGGAACGATAAAGGAAGAAATTGCTGAGAAGACAGGGTTGGCAAAAGATATTCAAGTGACAGCAGGAATCCACGATTCAAATGCATCTTTATTGCCCTACACCATTTCGATGGACGAGGAGTTTTTACTCAACTCTACCGGAACATGGTGCGTGATCATGAATGAGAAGGAAGAAGTAAAATTTGAAAAAGATGAGCTGGGGAAGGTTGTTTTCTACAACATGAGTTCTTTTTGGAGGCCAATAAAAACAGCCATTTTCCTTGGAGGGATGGAGTTTGAACACTATGCTGGGATATTAAATAAAATCCATCACAAGCAAGTTTTTCCCAAATTCAATGCTGATGTTTTTCAGAAAATCATCGATGAGAATGATAAATTTATTTTGCCAAGTGTTGCCAGGGGGATCGGACAATTTCCTGACTCAAAGCCGAGAGCAATAGAAAATGGGATCGTATTTACCTTAGAGGATATTGAATCAGGTAAGTCGATTCCTGAGTTTTTCTATAATTATGAAGAAGCACTGGCTGTTTTAAATCTTTCACTTGCGATCCAGACTAAAGTGTCATTTGACAGGGCAGATATGACAAAAGGGATGAAAGTATTTACTGAGGGAGGTTTCAGTAAAAATGATAGTTACAATACCCTGATGACTTCTTTCTACCCTGATTCTGATTTTTTCTTAACTGACCTCAAAGAGGCCTCGGCTTTTGGAGCGGCGATTACCGCAAAAGCAGCATTCGAAAAAATTGATGTGATGTCTATAGGTGAATTAATTTCGATAGATAAAAAATCAGTTCCTCGAAATATACTGACCGGAATAGAAGAATACTATACCAAGTTTCTTTCATTGATTTAGTAATTCATCCTTTTATTATCAATATAATTTTAGAACCTTGCCTACTTTAGCCAAATAATTTAATATTCTAATGGTAAGTTTTGTAAACATTCCTCATGGGAATAGTCATCCTTTGGGTGCCACTTGTTATTCCGAAGGGGTAAACTTTAGTATTTTTTCAAAAAATGCCAGACAGGTTGATCTTTTATTATTTGAAAAGGAAGATGATGCAAAGCCTTCTGAAGTTATCAAGCTGGACCTGGTAAAAAACAGAACTTTTTATTATTGGCACATTTTCTTGCCCGGTATTAAAGTTGGTCAGCTTTATGGTTACAGAGCATATGCTCCTATAAATCCGACTCCTGGCGATATGTTTGATGACAATAAACTTTTGATCGACCCGTATGCAAGGGCACTTGCCGGTTATAAGAGTTATTCAAGACAAGCCGCCAAAAACCCAGGAAATAACTTTGACAAAGCATTGAAAAGTGTTGTTATTGATCCTCATCAATTCGATTGGGAAGGAGACACGCCAATCCAACGACCATATTCTACATCGATCATTTATGAAATGCATGTTGGGGGTTTTACAAAAAATCCGAATTCAGGAATTGATGCATCAAAAAGAGGAACTTTTGTTGGCCTGTTGGAAAAAATACCCTATTTGCAAGAACTGGGAGTTACGGCTGTGGAATTGATGCCAATTCAATTTTTTGATGAGCAGGATGTACAACCAGGATTGTCAAATTATTGGGGATATAGCCAGATTGCTTTTTTTGCACCCCACGCAGGATATGGATATAGTGAAAATCCTGTTGATGTTGCTAAAGAGTTTAGAGAGCTAGTAAAAGCATTTCATAAAGCAGGTATTGAAGTGATTCTGGATGTAGTTTTTAATCATTCAGCTGAGGCGGGGATAGATGGCCCAATACTCTCATTTAGGGGATTAGAAAATAAAGCTTATTATATTCTGAATGATGATAAGAGTGGATATCTTGATTATTCTGGATGTGGAAATACTATAAATGCCAATCATTCTATTGTTAAAAGAATGATAATGGATTGCCTGAGAAGTTGGGTGACAGAGTATCATATTGATGGGTTTCGATTTGATCTGGCCTCGGTACTTTCACGAGATGAATTTGGTGAGCCTCTGCAAAATCCACCGGTACTTTGGGAGATAGAATCTGATCCGGTGTTGGCAGGCACAAAAATTATCGCAGAGGCCTGGGATGCAGCAGGACTTTATCAAGTTGGGTCATTTATTGGAGATCGATGGGCTGAATGGAATGGAAAATATCGGGATCATGTCCGAAGATTTATTAAGGGTGATAAAGGGATGGTATCAAAATTTGCATCAAAGATCATGGCTAGCCCAGATGTATTTGTTGATCCGAATCGAGAACCAAACAGGAGTATTCATTTTGTTTCTTGTCACGATGGATTTACTTTAAATGATCTTGTTTCTTATAATAACAAGCATAATGAGAATAACCTTGAAAATAGTAGAGATGGCTCCAATAATAATTTTAGTTGGAATTGCGGTGTTGAAGGTGAGACCACAGATCCCGAAATAAATGATTTAAGGTTAAGGCAGATCAAGAATTTATTAACTCTTACCTTTATATCTCAGGGAACGCCAATGTTATTGATGGGTGATGAAGTGCGCAGAACTCAAGGAGGGAATAACAATACCTATTGCCAGAATAATGAAATTGGTTGGTTTGATTGGGAATTGGTAAACAAAAATAGAGAGTTACTGGATTTTGTTAAGGGTTTGATATCGTGTACACAACAAAAAGAGATGTTCAAGATTGAAGATATCCTTGCTTCACCTGAAGATATTGATGAGCCTCATATAAAATGGCATGGCATAAAATTAAATGAACCAGACTGGTCAGCAGGCTCTCAGAGTTTGGCATTCACACTTATTCATCCGGAAGCCGATGAAATAATTCACGTTTTGGTGAACGCATTTCATAAAGAGTTAAGCTTTCAATTACCTCCGTTAATTGAAAAACGTTGGTGTATAATGGTTGATACAGCTGCTGCAGCTCCGAATGATTTTATAAAAGTTGGCGAAGGAGAGACTATAGAAAGAACGTCTCTTAAAGTACGAGACAGGTCTATTATAGTATTGATGGCACAATAAATTTAA
>CAYREN010000459.1:0-4035 GCA_964423255.1 uncultured Roseivirgaceae bacterium
AATAAAAAAGCACTTACCAAACCTGCAAAAGCAACAGCCTGGTCTTTTATGGTATTTACTGGGACTTGGAGTTGGCATTGCTATTGTGAGATTCTTACGAACCTCAGACAGGTACCGGAATAAATCCGGTAAGACAAGATAGCTAATAGTCCGTCAAGACGCCAAGCTGAAAGCCCTGCCACTGACAAATATTATTGTATTTTTATTACTACCAAATCATGACTTGAATGATGAAATATTTTGTTTATATGGTCACAAATAAAAACCATACTGTGCTTTATACAGGTTTTACAGATGATCCTGAAAGAAGAATATTTGAGCATAAAAACAAGGTGTATGATGGTTTTACAAAGAAATATAATGTAAACAAACTGGTTTACTATGAAGAATTCAAAGACATGGAATCTGCGAAACTTAGGGAGGTTCAATTAAAGAAGTACAAAAGGCAATGGAAAGAAAACCTAGTTAATGAAATGAATCCTGATTGGAGAGATCTCTATGAAGATTTTTTCAAGTAGGCAAATCATTGCAAACCGCAAACAGATACCGGAACAGGTCCGGTAAGACGAGATAGCTGGCAAGACGAGGTAACTAGGGATTCGGAAATTATGCACTCACTGGTCCCCGGACACCGTTCCGGGGCCTGTCAGCTCAAAGCAGAAAACAAAAAAGCACTCACCAATCAAACAAAAACAAGAGCCTGGTGTTTTTACTAATCTTTCAGTTTTAAGGATTTCTCAAATAAACAAATCATTGCGAACCTCAGACAGGTACCGGAACAGGTCCGGTAAACCATTTATTTATAATTTTAAAAAGCACATCCACTGGGTAATGGTGCTTTCTTATCCAGATCAGAGGCAAAATCCTTGGAGATGGTAAAAGTCTGAAATCCGGTAGCCACACTCCCTTTCATGGCAATGTCATCTTCGCCATATCCTGTGTTATTCATGTGCCCTCGAATGATTACCACATCTGTAGAGAGAATATCAACTGTTCCGCCGCTTCGCGAAAATGGTTGTTCGCTTACATGGCTGTGCGCCAGTATTCTCCTGTAAACCAATTCGCCATTTTCAGTAATTACTTCCCACCAATCGGCATATTGTTGGCAGCCTGTATCTGGACTTTTTAAAGTAACAGAAAAATTATATTTACTCTCTTTACCAGAAAAAGTAACATTTTTAACTACGGCAAAAGTAGATTTATCATTATCAATATTCTCCTCTTTAGCATCTGAGTTGCAAGCAGAATTGAATAGCAATAAACAAACAATTAGAAAAGTTGACATGGTACGCATAATTTAAGATTTACTCACTATAACTCTTCGCTCATGAAATAGTTTCAAATCAGCTAATGATTTCAATCGTTAAAATGCTGCAACAATAATCATTTAAATCGAGAATCAATACTATGTTATTAATGTAAATGCTAATCATTGTATCTTTAATAAAATACAAATATTTTTCTGTCTTCTTGAATTTCAAAATCCTGCAATAATGAAAGCAAATCTGTTGGTCTTACTTGTTTTACTCATTGGTCAATTTGCGTGCGAAACTTCCAACCTGATCTTGATAAATAATAAATCTTCTAATTATAAAATTGTCCTACCAGATAAAGCAGACCAACATGAAAAGAAGTCAGCTGACGAACTTCAGAAATACCTGGAACTAAAGACTGGAGTTGTATTGCCAATTTTAAACGAAAGCCAATCATCTTCTGAGTTTCGAATTTTAATTGGCAATACTGAAGAAGGCAATTCATTGAAGTTAAAAAAGAATGAGATTATCATAAAAGCCCAAGGGAATAATCTGAAAATTTTTGGTGTAGACTCGAAGTCAACACTTTATGCGGTTTATACTTTTCTGGAAAACCATCTCGGATGTAGATTTTATGCTCCGGATGGGGAAGTGATTCCCAAAACTAATACGGTTTCAATTCCTAAAAATATTAACTACCGATACCTCCCTCCCATCACCACGCGCACTGTTCATTCCAAACTATATTATGAAAACAATGATTTTGCTGACAAAAGAAAAACAACTTACGATGCTTTCCCCGGATACGTTCCCTCAGCACGGGTACATACTTTTCACCAGTTTGTACCAAGTGATAGGTATTATAAAAAACATCCCGAATATTTCGCTTTACGAAATGGGAAAAGAATTCCAACTCAACTGTGCCTGACAAACACTGAAGTGTTTTCCATTGTAAAAGATACAGTAGCTTTTTTGTTGCATCAATTTCCCGAATCTGATGTGATTTCTGTAAGTCAAGATGACAACCAGCAATATTGTCAATGCAGCAATTGCATGACCATCAACAATCGGGAAGAAACACCTGCTGGGAGTGTAATAGAATTTGTAAATAAAATCGCCGATGCATTCCCCAACAAAACCATTTCTACTCTTGCCTATCAATATACCAGAACAGCACCCAAAAACCTCCGGCCAAAAGAAAATGTACTGATTACCTTGTGTTCCATAGAATGCGATCGCAGCGCACCAATTGCTGATAAATGCACAGCATTTACCAATGACTTGATTGCCTGGGGTAAGCTGACAGATAACATTCGTATTTGGGATTATACGACCCAATTCACAAACTTCCTTGCTCCATTTCCAAATATCCATACCCTCCAACCAAACATTCAGCTTTTCAGGGATAATAATGCCCAATGGATATTTGAACAACATAGCCATAATCCCAGTGAGCTATTTGAGCTGAGGTCATACCTTACTGCAAAATTGCTATGGAACCCTGACATTGACCAGGATTCAATAACGGCTGATTTTCTCCATGGATATTATGAGGAAGCTGCACCATTTATTCAAAATTATATCACCACTATTCACGATGAAATTCAAATAGATAATGAATTTTTCCTTTTTCTATATGGAGATCCGGCACAGGGGTTTGACTCCTTTTTGAGACCTGCATTGCTTAAAAAATATGATGCGTGGTATGATGAAGCAGAAAATGCTGTAATGGATAAACCGGTTATATTGCAGAGAGTACGAAGGGCAAGATTGAGTACTGACTATGCAATTTTGGAGGCATCCCGGAAAAACGACCCCGAAGCATTTTCTATGACTACCTCAAACTCCAATGGAGAAAAGACTATTTCTGACGAACTTCAGGAAAGACTGGCAAAATTCCGACAAACGTGTCAGGATGCAGAAATCACCCTGATGAATGAAATGCGATTTACTGTGGTAGAATACCTTAACTTCTATGAACATACTTTATCGAGAGCAATGGAAAATAATTTTGCTCTTGGTAAAAAGGTTCAACTATTAACAAAACCTAAAAAATATGCCGAAGAAGATCCGCAGGTACTTACTGATGGTGCATTTGGCGGTGCCAATTTTTATGCAAACTGGTTGGGATTTGAAGGAAATAATCTGGAAGCCATTATAGATTTGGAAAATGTAAATACCATCAGTCTGGTGTCGGGGGATTTTTTGCAGGTTGTAAACCACATCGTATTTTTCCCAAGCAAAGTAAAGTATTACAGCTCAATTGATGGGAAGAATTACAAATATTTGGGAAAGGTAAAAAACGAAAGACCGCTGTCAAGAGACAGTAAAATTAATGACATTCAAAGCTATAGACTCACCTTCTCACCATTAAAAGCGAGGTACATAAAAGTTGTTGCCAACAATATGAGTACGGCACCAATTTGGCATCATGGAGCCGGTGGGCCTAGCTGGATTTTTGTTGATGAAATATCTGTAAACTGATATTGTATGATTGATGAAAATCGGGATTATTTAATATTACCGGTCGTACCTCCATTAATTATTTCTTCAACTCTTTCCTGAATTTTCAGTAATACTTCTTTATGAGAATACACTGCACAATGACCTTTCATCGGAGCGAAGATAATCTTTGCATCTGATGTTGGATTTTCAGTAGTTTTAAGAAAATCGTCAAATGCCCTGGTCGCTGGATTCAAGTAAAAATGATCCATATCTCCCATCCAGATAAATATTTTGCCTTGTATTTTTGGCCCCAGACTTTCCCAATTCTTTTCAGCAT
>CAYREN010000460.1:0-4025 GCA_964423255.1 uncultured Roseivirgaceae bacterium
TGTGGAGGACTGATTGGTTTTTTATTTTCAGTACGAATTTCTTCTCCCCCAATATACATCGGTATATCTAAAACCTGGGCTTTTAAAGAACTGAGCATTGCCTTTAGTTCAGCTTTTTCTTTGGACCCTGGAGTATAACCCAAAACGGGTTCATTCTCAGGAGTTGGCACATTAAAAAATCCTTTTGACATTAGCTTATTGATTTAATTATTTAGTGGCAATTTACAATTTTAGAAAGGTGTTAAAAATTCATTTTCAAATTTGAACAGATAACATATGACAATTGAATAATTTGAAACATGCGAGTGATTGGCACTAATTTTCTTGGGGTAAATTTTATAGTAAACCTCAGCGTATGTTTTAATAGTGAGTCCGCTCAGAAAACACACAACATTAAAAAAGTTTCTATTGGCAATATTTTCATTTTTTTCAATTAGCTGATACTCAGGCATCACCGAATCTCAAAAAATAAAAATCTCACCTGTCTGCCGACATAGGCAGGTCCAAAATAACTCTTTTTATAAAAATTGCCTGTTTTCGGAGTGGACTCAATAAAAGGATTGATACTTTTGCCATTCTAAAATAAATAGAATCCATGGAGAATAGAACAGATATAAAAGATCTAGGAGAATTTGGGCTAATTGAACGAATTACAAAAAGTTTTAAAAATGTAAATGACAGCACAATAACCGGTGTTGGTGACGATGCAGCCGTGATTGACGCTGGGCGAGATTATATGCTATTATCCACTGACATGCTTATCGAAGGGGTTCATTTTGATCTATCATTTATGCCTATTCAGCATTTGGGTTACAAGGCAATTTCGGTCAATGTATCTGATATCGCTGCTATGAATGGGATTCCTAATCAAGTAGTAGTAAGCCTTGGGCTTAGCAATAGATTTTCTGTGGAGGCTGTAGAGAAATTGTACGAAGGAATAAAAATTGCTTGCAAAGATTTCAACATTGATCTTGTTGGCGGTGATACCACTTCATCTCCTTCTGGGTTGGTTATATCTATTTCTATTATGGGTCGGGTAAATAAAGATGAAGTAGCCTTGAGAAGTGGGGTACAAAAAGGAGATATCATTTGTGCAACCGGTGATTTGGGAGGTGCATATATCGGATTACAGGTACTTGAAAGAGAAAAGCAGGTATTCCTGGCAAATCCGGAAATGCAACCTGATTTACAGAAATACCCATACATAGCCGAAAGACAATTAAAACCGAAGGCCAGGATGGATATTATTCATGAATTGGCTGAGCTGAAAGTAAAACCAAATGCGATGATTGACATATCTGATGGATTGGCGTCGGAGTTGTACCATTTATCAAAACAGTCGAATATGGGATTTACCATTTACGAAGATAAATTGCCTATTCACAAGCAAACTTATGATACCGCAGTAGAATTTAAAATCGATCCAATAACCTGTGTGATGAATGGTGGAGAGGATTATGAATTACTCTTCTCCATTGGCCAGGATGACTATGAAAAATTAAAAAATCATGCCGACATTCATTTTATTGGTCATGCCACGGAAATTGAAAAAGGTATAAACCTTGTTACAAAAAATAGGAATATAGTTCCTATTAAAGCCCAGGGATGGGATCATTTCAAAGCAAAAGAATAAACCTATTTGTCATTTTGTGCCAGTAGGTGTGCTAATACAACCCTAATATCGGCATAAGAGTATTCTTCACCCAACGCTGTTTTTAACTCGCCGGCTTGTAAAGTATCTAACTTTTTTGTTAATGATACGATGACATCTAATTTCTTTTGTGAAATAAATTTCAAAGCATCGATATCTCCTGAAGCAACGTAATAACTTAAATGCCCAGTAATTGTACTGGCAACAAATCCCCTTCTATTTGCAATTTCATCCAAATTCAACCCTTCTTTAAACATCTTATAAGAAATTTCCTTTGTGGGTGTTTTATCCTTTTTTTTGCGCGATTTACTATTTTTATCTGGTCCTGCTACTTCGATGGACTGCAATTTATCTTTAGTAAGTTGTCTATTTTCCGAAATCTCAATGACTAACAAAACAACCTTGCGTATCGACTTAAGTTTTTGTCTGAACAAAAGCTCCAACTCATCCAGTTCTTTGGCGTAACCTTTTATTCGCTTACGCTGGCTTATTTCATCAATATGCTTCTCAATTTCTTTTCTCTTTCCCTCCATCAACGGCTCAAAGTAGCCACAAGCTTTTTCTATCCGATCTTTCATTCTCTCTAGGTAGCCTTCAGAAGCAGCCATTATATTATTAACCTGAAGATTAAATTTATCTGCAACATTTTTAATCTCTAAAGTTCCTTTTATTAGGTTATTTGTCCACTCCAAATAAGGTTGCTTAGCCGATCTGGTTTCGCCTTTGTTAAAACTTCCCTTATGCCAAGATAATTCTTGCATTAAGGTTTGAAAATCAAATGCCCCTTTAACGGCATCTTTGACAAACTGTTTTTTATCTTCCGATATATTTTCTTTAAGCGTGTCATAAGGGCTTTTTTGTTTGCTAAAATCAACAACAGCTTCATCTTGTTTTAATACCGACTGGTTTATTTTTGAAAATAGCACAAGTCCTTCCAATGATCTCAGCCGCGACAAAGCAACATACATTTGTCCCGCAGCAAAAACATCAGACAAATCGAGGATGGCCTTATCAAAAGTAAGGCCCTGGCTTTTATGCACGGTGATGGCCCAGGCAAGCCTAAGAGGCATTTGATTAAATGTACCAATTATCTTTTCCTCAATATTACCCGTGTCTTTGTTCAAGGTATATCTAATGTTTTCCCATTCTGTTGTTTGCAGAGTTATTTCTTCTTTTTCTTTTCCACATTCCACTACCAGCTCATCATCAGAAACTGACTTTATCTTACCTATTTTTCCATTATAAAATCTCTTTTCTTCACCAGAATCATTTTTGATAAACATTACCTGCGCCCCTACTTTCAACTCAAGTTTTACAAGTGCCGGATACATATTTTCAGGAAAATCGCCCGAAATGCGAGCCTCAAAAAGATGTACTTTTCCATCCAATGATTTCAGCTGTTCATTATTTACAAGCTCTGCCTTACGATTGTGTGTCGTTACATGAACATATCCTTCATCTTCACCAGGCGTAAAATTTTCCCGGTAATATTCATTTAGTAAATCAGCATCTTGCTGGGATAATTTATTATTTCTTAATCTATTGAGTATATCTATAAAATTTTGATCTGACTGCCTGTAGATTTTTTCAAGCTCAATAAAAAGAAGAGGGTTTTCCTTTAGCGAATTGGCATCAAAGAAAAACATACTTTTATAGTAAGGCGAAAGATGTACCCACTCGTGTTGCTTTACTACAGGAGGAAGTTGGTGCATATCTCCAATCAACAGCAATTGAACGCCTCCAAATGAATCGAAGCGGCGTCTTCGTACGTGCCTGAGGATCACATCGATGCAATCCAATAAATCTGCCCTGAGCATACTCACCTCATCGATAATAAGCAATTCAAGCTCTCGCAGCATTTTCCTTTTGTACGAATTCATTTTCAACTTCGCCAATACGGACTGTGGCGTATTTATAAATCCGTCTTGTTCTCCTGACAAAGCAGTATTTTCGGGTACAAATGCACCAAAAGGCAAATGAAACAACGAATGCAAAGTAACTCCTCCGGCATTGATAGCAGCAATTCCAGTGGGTGCTGCCACCACTGCATTTTTAAAAGTATGACTTCTGATATTTGTTAAAAAGGTAGTTTTCCCTGTACCGGCCTTTCCTGTTAAAAATAAATTCCGATTGGTATTATTTACATATTCACTTGCCAGCTGTACAAACTTATTAACTTCATACTCCATATTAATAGTCAAAAAAATACGTAATTATCATTTTAAGGATATAGATCATTAATCTTGAATAGTTAGCATATGGTAAGCACGACAGTAGAAAGCTATAATCTTTCGAGTTTGTACTGAGCCAAAACGATGCATTTTGTTTTTAATTTATTCATTCTTAAAAGCCAAATCAACGATTTGGCGGTGTT
>CAYREN010000461.1:0-4020 GCA_964423255.1 uncultured Roseivirgaceae bacterium
AAAAATTGATATATAAAGAAGGGTGGAGAGACAGGCTCTTTGAAACCCTAGCAACCTGGTGGCAATTGCCAAGGTGCTAATTCCTGATTCCGTTCCGAAATTCGGTTTTTTTATCGGAAGAATATAAATTAAATTGAGATGAAAATAATTAATAATTCAGCAGTAAAAAGCGTAGCTTCCATCTTTTTGGGTAGGAATATTTTGCCTAAGAAAACCTAGGAGAGTTAGCTGTTTTTCAATTTGAAAACTTGGACGGTAACATTATTGTTGTCTTCGAAAATATGACTTGCACAATTATTTATAAAATATTAAAACCTATAATTATTTACTAACCAAAACTATACTAACATGTCAGACTTAAAATTTGAAACATTACAATTGCATGCCGGTCAGGAGCCAGACCCAACAACGGGATCCAGAGCTGTCCCGATTTATCAAACCACTTCATTTGTTTTTAAAAATTCTGAGCACGGGGCCAATCTTTTTGCGCTAAAGGAATTTGGAAATATATATTCCAGGATTATGAATCCTACCAACGATGTGCTCGAAAAGAGAATAGCTGCATTGGAAGGTGGTGTGGCGGCATTGGCCGTAGCTTCAGGACAGGCTGCTCAATTTATTGCTATTACCAATATCATGCAGGCTGGGGATAATTTTGTGTCCACAAGCCATCTTTATGGAGGGACTTTCAATCAATTTAAAGTTCAATTCAAAAGAATTGGAATTGATGTTAGATTTGCTGATGACGATACCGTAGAGGCTTTTGAAACTTTGATCAATGAAAATACGAAAGCTTTATACATAGAAACCATAGGAAACCCTGAATTTAATGTTCCTGATTTTGAAGCACTTTCAGCCCTTGCTCAAAAACACGATATACCACTAATTGTTGATAATACATTTGGTGCTGCAGGATGTCTCGCAAAGCCGCTGGCTCATGGCGCCAATATTGTTGTGCAATCTACCACTAAGTGGGTTGGAGGACATGGTACCAGCATCGGAGGAGTAATCGTTGATGGTGGAAATTTCAATTGGGGAAATGGTAAATTCCCTCAGTTTACAGAACCTTCAGAAGGTTATCATGGCATGGTGTTTTGGGATATTTTTGGTGAAGGAAATCCTTTGGATATGCCAAATATAGCTTTTATCATTAGAGCAAGAGTAGAAGGATTAAGAGATTTCGGACCGTGTATGAGTCCTTTTAATGCGTTTTTATTTCTTCAGGGATTAGAGACACTTTCTCTCAGAGTAGAGCGAACTGTTTCCAATGCATTGGCTTTGGCAGAATGGCTTGAAGCTCACGAGCAAGTGGAAAGCGTAAATTACCCGGGATTGAAGTCAAGTAAATACCATGAAATGGCTAGTAAATATCTTGAGCGTGGTTATGGCGGAGTACTGAGTTTTACTGTAAAAGGTGGTAGAGAAAAGGCCTCAGAATTTGTTGATTCATTAGAGCTTATCAGTCATCTGGCTAATGTCGGAGATGCAAAAACACTCATCATTCATCCTGCATCTACAACGCACCAGCAACTTTCTGATGAAGAACAGCTTGCATCTGGAGTATTGCCTTCGCAATTACGTATTTCTGCAGGTATAGAACATATTGATGATATAAAAAATGATCTCACCCAGGCATTTGAAAAAGTATATCAGCCTGATTCGGTGACAGTGTAGTTAAAAAATGTTGCTGGCTGTTGGATAAACCAAACAGTCAGCAACTAATAATATTATAAATGGTTACAAACAAAGTTTTTAATTATAAACAAAAATTTATTCTGGAATCCGGAGAGCATTTCTCTGAGCTTCAGTTACTATATACCACATTTGGCAAGCTCAATAAAGACAAAAGCAATGTGATATGGATATGCCATGCTTTTTCGGGCAATTCAGATTTCACAGAATGGTGGACGGGATTATTTGGTGAGGGTAAATTATATGACCCAAATAAACACTTTGTGGTGTGTGTAAATATGCTGGGAGGTTGCTACGGCTCTACAGGACCATTATCAGAAAATCCTGAATCCGGAGAACCTTATTTTCACAATTTTCCTTTAATCACCACAAAAGATATTGTCAATACATATGAACTCGTAAGAGGCCACCTGAAAATTGATCACATCCATACGGTGATTGGTTGCTCCATGGGCGGGCAACAAGCTATTGAGTGGGCCGTTAAGAAACCTGATATATTTAATCATCTGGTTGCGATTGGTGCAAATGCTAAGCATTCTCCATGGGCAATAGCATTTAATGAAACCCAACGCATGGCCATAGCTGCAGATCAGACATGGAGTGAAAACAATATTAAAGCTGGCATGGAGGGCATGAAGGCCGCACGTGCTGTTGGTCTGCTTTCTTACAGAAATTATGTTTGCTATGAGGCCAAACAACACGAAAACTCAGACGAGGTATTTGATGGATTTAAAGCGGCATCTTACCAAAATTACCAGGGAGAAAAGATGACACAAAGATTCAATGCTTTCTCATATTGGATTATTTCCAAAGCTATGGATTCTCAAAATGTAGGAAGGGGCAGAGGAGGAATTGAAAAGGCATTGAAAAGAATAAAAGCAAAAAGTCTTTTTCTTGGTATTGATAATGACATTCTTTTTCCGACTGTAGAACAAAAATATTTAGCAAGGAAAGTTGCCGGGGCGGTTTACGATGAAATAGATTCATTGTATGGTCATGATGGGTTTTTATTGGAGTTTGACAAACTAACAAATGTGATCAATAATTTTTATACCAAAGCACAGCAAAGGCAGAGGTCTGCATAATGCTGATTTTATTATTTTAGGCTTGTTATCAACTTCAATTTCTCTTTAACTATTCAAAAAAAAAAATATTAATTCTTTAGATTATGGCTAATCAAAATGATACCGCGCAACAATTATTTAAGGAAAAACATTTCCAGACTTATCGTCGATTTCCTATTACCCTTGTCAAAGGCCTGGGAACAAAAGTATTTGATAATGAGGGAAATGAGTACCTCGACGCATTGGCAGGTATTGCAGTAAATAATGTAGGCCATTGTCATCCAAAGGTGGTAAAAGCCATTCAGATACAAGCTGAAAATTTGATTCATATTTCTAACCTTTATCATAATATCCCTCAAAGTGAGTTGGCAAAATTGCTCACAGAAGTTACTGGCTTTGACAGAGTATTTTTTTGTAATTCAGGACTTGAAGCGAATGAAGGGGCCATAAAGATTGCAAGAAAATTTGGAGAGCAAAGAGGAAAAACCGGTCCGATTATATATTTCTCCGGGTGCTTTCATGGAAGGTCGATAACTTCCATTACTATGGGAAAGGGGGCATTCCAAAAAGGATTTGGTCCATTGCCATCAGGATTTTTAGAATTGCCATACAATGATATTAAGGCACTTGATCAAATAGATAATAATGTAAAGGCAATTTTTGTAGAATGCATCCAAGGTGAAGGAGGGGTTAGAATTGGAGACAAAAATTTCATCAATAAAATCGGAGATATTTGCAAAGAAAAGGATATCATTTTAGTTGTGGATGAGATACAAACGGGAATGGGACGTACAGGAAAAATGTTGGCCAATGAGCATTATAATATTGATCCTGATATTATTACGCTGGCAAAGGGATTAGGTTCGGGCGTGCCCATTGGAGCTATATTAGCAAAAGAGGAAATAGCTAGTGTCATGGTGCCAGGAGATCATGGTTCCACATTTGGAGGAAACCCCTTGGCATGCGCCGCAGGAGTTGCAAATTTTGAGGTAATTTTAGAGGAGGATTTATTGGAAAACGCCAGAAAAGTTGGCGGATATTTAATGGATCAGCTTATTGGTTTATCCAAAAATTATAAAATTATCAAAGAAGTCCGTGGTGTTGGATTAATGATCGGGATTGAATTTAAACCAGAATGCCGTTCTATTGTATTTAGCCTTTTGAAGAAAGGATTGCTTGTCAGCTGCACTGCCATGCATGTAATCCGAATTGTGCCGCCTTTGATTTTAACCATGGAAGAAGCTGATCAGATTGTATCAATATT